>CAZNSV010000679.1:0-1503 GCA_964575775.1 uncultured Desulfovibrionaceae bacterium | reverse complement strand
CATTTCAATGGCTCTGTCGAAGTCGGCAATGGCCTGGTCGAGCCGTGCCAGGTGGAGCAGGGCCACGCCCCGGGTGTACCAGGCCTGATCGTTTTCCGGATCCAGTTCCACGCTCTTGGTCAGGTCGCGCACGGCGTTGTCGAACTGCAGGCGGATGCGCCAGATCAGCCCCCGGTTGAAGTAGGCCTTGGCGTAGTCGGGCTTGAGTTCGATGGCCCGGGTGAAGTCTTCCAGGGCCTCCTTGTACTCGCCTTTTTCCATGTAGATGGTACCGCGGTTGAAGAAGGCGGTCTCGAAGCGGGGGTTGAGTTCCAGGGTGCGGTTGTAGTCGGCCAGGGCCTGGTCCAACTGCCCCCGCTGCTGGAGGATCATGCCCCGATTGGTGAGGGCGAGAAGCAGGATGGGGTTGCCTGGGGGCAGTTCACCGGAGGTGATGAGCCGGGTGTAGAGCTGCAGGGCTTCGTCGAGGTTACCCTGGGAGTGGGCCATGACAGCCGCCTCGGCGTCCTCTTCCACCGTGGCCAGGCCTGGAGCGGCCTGCAGCAGTATCAGTCCCAGGAACAGGCAGGTCAACAGTCGTGAAGTCATACGTGGTTTTGCCTCCAACAGGATAAGTGGCCGGAGGGTCGCGGCGACCCTCCGGCAGTGTGTTCTGACGGTACCCCAAGTACCGGCGCTTGTCGACGGGAGCCCCGCACGCGACTCAGGCCGCGTCTGCGGCTGCCAGGGCCTGCTTGAAGCGCAGCCGCTTCTCGAGCTCGACAATGATGTAGGCGGCCAGCCCCACGCCCAGGGTTTCCAGCCAGGCCACCACCCCGACGGGCGCGCTCTTGAAGGCCGCGTTCATGAAGGGGGCGTAGGTGTAGAGCAACTGCAGGCAGAACATGAGCCCCACCCCGAACAGCACCCAGGGGTTGCCGAAGAACCCGATGCGGAAGATGCTGCGCTCCAGGGAGCGGCAGTTCAGCAGGTAGAAGGCCTCCACCACCACGAACACGTTCACCGCCACGGTGCGGGCCGCTTCCTGGCTCTGCCCCCGCATGAGTTCGAGCTTGTAGAGCCCGAAGGCCGCCAGCAGCAGGATGCCGCCCACCATGAGCACCCGCAGCAGCAACTCGCCGCTGAGGATGGGCAGGTCCGGATCCCTGGGGGGGCGTTTCATGATGCCCTGCTCCTTGGGCTCGAAGGCCAGCATCAGGCCCAGGGTCCCGGCGGTGGTCATGTTGATCCAGAGAATCTGCACGGGCAGGATGGGCAGGGTGGTGCCCAGGATCACGGCGGTCAGGATCACCAGCCCCTCGCCCAGGTTGGTGGGGATGGTCCAGACGATGAATTTGACCAGGTTGTCGAAGACCCCGCGTCCTTCTTCCACGGCAGCCTCGATGGTGGCGAAGTTGTCGTCGGTGAGGATCATGTCCGAGGCCTCCTTGGCCACGTCCGTGCCGGCCAGGCCCATGGCGGTGCCGATGTTGGCCTGCTTGAGGGCCGGGGCGTCGTTCACGC
>CAZNSV010000678.1:0-1516 GCA_964575775.1 uncultured Desulfovibrionaceae bacterium | reverse complement strand
CCGCCGCACCGCCCGCCTGGGCCTGCAGACCGCCGCGGCCGAGACCTGCTTTCCCCTGAAAGCCTCGCTGGGGCACCTGCGCCGCCTCCTGGACGAGGGCGTGACGCGCCTCTTTCTGCCCAGCTTCGTGAACCTGGCCGAGCCCGATTCCCCCGCCGCCTCGGCCCTGGCCTGCCCCCTGACCCAGAGCTTCCCCTACCAGGCGCGCCAGTTCTTTCCCGAGGCCCAGCTCCTGGTGCCCGTGCTGCAGTACCGCGACGGCCGCAAGGGGCTGTTCACGGCCCTGTGCGGCGTGTTCCTCCCCCTGGGCGTGCCCCCCTGGGAGCTCTGGCGGGCCATGGTCAAGGCCCAGGCCGCCCAGGTCCGGTTCCGCGACACCATGCGGGAAGCGGGTACCCGGACCCTGGCCGAACTCGACGCCCTGGGCGCCCAGCGGGTGCTGGTGCTCATCGGCCGCAGCTACAACGCCCTGGACGAGGGGCTGAACCTGGGGCTGCCCCGCAAGCTGGCCAGCCTGAACACCCTGGCCCTGCCCATGGACTGTCTGCCCCTGGAAGACGAGTTCCGGGACGCCGTGCACCCCCACTGGCCCGAACTCTACTGGCGGTCGGGGCAGCGCATGCTGGCCGCCGCGTCCGCCGTGCGCAAGGACCCGCGTCTGGACGCCCTGGTCATCGGCAGCTTTTCCTGCGGCCCGGATTCCTTCATCCTCGAATACCTGCACCGGGAACTGGCGGCCAAGCCCTTCCTGCACATCGAGATCGACGAGCACAGCGCCGACGCCGGAGTCGTCACCCGCTGCGAGGCCTTTCTCGACAGCCTGGCCATGCGGCGGCGCAAGGAGGGCGTCAGCTTGCTGGAAACACAGCGGCAGACCCCCCGCCGCCCCCTGCGGCATCAGGTGCGCAAAGGGCCGCGCCGCGTGTTCATCCCGCGCATGGGGGACCAGGCCTTCGGGCTGCAGGCCGCGTTCCGGGCCGGGGGCGTGGAGGCCGAGGTCATGCCCCTCACGGACCATGCGTCCCTGGCCCTGGCCCGACGCCACGTGAGCGGCAAGGAGTGCTTCCCCTTTCTTGTGACCACGGCGGACATGCTGCAGACGGCCCTGCGCCCGGATTTTCGCCCCGAGGAGAGCGCCTTTTTCCTGCCCTCGGGCACGGGCCCCTGCCGTTACGGCCAGTACAACCTCCTGCAGAAGATGCTCCTGGAGGAGGCGGGCTTTCCGGAGGTGCCCATCCTCTCGCCGGTGCAGGACAGCGCCCTGTACGCGGAAATGGGCTACCTGGGAAAGGACTTCGCGCGCATCGGCTGGAAGGGCATCCTGGCCTTCGACCTGCTGGTCAAGCTGCTGCACGCCACGCGCCCATACGAGGCCGTGCCCGGCAGCACCGAGGCCCTCTACGCGGACGCCTGCGCCCGCATCCCCGAGCTGCTGGCCGGAGCGCTCGAACCCCTGGCCCAGGAGTTGGGGCGCTACGCCCAAGCGTTCGCGGCGCTCAAGGCCCCCCGCTCGGAA
>CAZNSV010000677.1:0-1516 GCA_964575775.1 uncultured Desulfovibrionaceae bacterium | reverse complement strand
CGCTTGAACTCGATTTTCTGCACGAAGTCCACCAGGGTGACCACCGTGCCCGAGGCCCCGGCCCGGCCGGTACGCCCGGCGCGGTGGATGTAGGACTCCGGATCCTCGGGGGGTTCATAGAGAAAGACGTGGGAAAGTTCGTGGATGTCGATGCCCCGGGCCGCCACGTCCGTGGCCACCAGGATGCGCAGGCGCCCCTCCCGGATGCGCCCCAGTACCTGCTCGCGCTTGGCCTGGGTGAGGTCGGAGGACAGCTCCTCGGCATCGATGCCGTGCTGCTTGAGCACCTCGCAGACGTAGTGCACGTCGCTCTTGGTGTTGCAGAACACGATGGCGGAGGCGGGGTTCTCCATCTCCAGGAGGCGGATGAGCATGCGCTCCTTGCCCATGGTGGGCACTTCGCAGAACAGATGCAGGGTCTCGGCCACGTGCATCTGCTCCCCGGAGAGGCTGAGCATCTCCGGCTTGTTGAGGAACTCCCCGGCCAGGCGGATGACGCTCTGGGGGTAGGTGGCGGAAAACATGAAGGCGCCGAAGAGCTGCCGGGGCAGATAGCGCTGCATCTCGCGCATGTCGGGGTAGAAGCCCACGGAGAGCATGCGGTCGGCCTCGTCGAAGATGAGAATCCGCAGCTTGTCCAGGGTGAAGGCGCGGTTGAGCAGGTGGTCCAGGATGCGGCCGGGGGTGCCCACCACCAGGTGCGCGCCCTGCTTGAAGGCCTCGATCTGGGCCTTGTAGCCCACGCCGCCGTAGACCGCGGCCACGCGCAGGCCGCTCTCGCCGAAGAGGCGCCGGGCTTCCTCGCTCACCTGGTGGGCCAGCTCCCGGGTGGGCACCAGCACCAGAGCCTGGCAGTGGGGCTGCTCGGGGTCGAGCTTTTCCAGCAGCGGCAGCACAAAGGCGCCGGTCTTGCCGCTGCCCGTGCGGGCCTGGACCATGATGTCGCGCCCCTGCAGGACGTAGGGCATGGCCCGCTGCTGCACGGGCATGAGGTCCTGCCAACCGGCGCGGGTACAGGCCTCGCGCAGGGCGGTGGGCAGGGTGTCCAGGGTCAGGGGGGGCAGGGCTGCGGCCTGGGGCTGGCCCTCTGCGTCGGGGGAGCCGGGCTCGGAAAGATGGTCAACGTTGGTCATGGCGGTCCTGAAGGCTGAAGGTGAAGGCGCGGCGCAGGGAGCGCATGCCAGGGCGAACCCGGTGGTCGCACCGCGCGGCATGAACTGCGGTATAGCGCAACTCGCGCGGCAAGGCCAGCGACAAGGATTGGGCGCCAGTGCGCGCGAAAAAAGTTGAGCGCGGTCGGGAAGGAAGGGGGCAGGCCGGAGAACTCTGAGGGAGAAGGCCAGGCATGGGCAGCTGGGGATAGGGGAATCCCGCCTGCCGGGAGGGTCCGGCAGGCGGGAGTAATGGCGTGGTCTAGATGACTACGACGTTGGCGGCGCGGGCACCCTTTTCGCCCTGTTCGATCTCGAACTGGACGTTGGCGCCTTCCTGCAGGGTCTTGAAACCGGAACCCTGG
>CAZNSV010000676.1:0-1518 GCA_964575775.1 uncultured Desulfovibrionaceae bacterium | reverse complement strand
CCAGTGATGGTATGAGCAGATCCGTCCCATCTCTCCACCCTGTACTTGGAGTTGGCGTGTAGTTCGTTGACCCCTGGTCCGCGAGGGTCGGCCACCACCTGCGCACCGTTCGTAACGTGATCCGCTCCCGTCACCGTGCCGCCCGGTTCGTTCCAGTCCCGCACCCTCATGTGCGACAGGTGCCTGCTGTCCACCGACTCGATGCGGTACTGTCCCGCCTCGATGCCCTTCAGGTCCCGCCAGTCACCACCGGCGGGAATGAGCGCCAGGCGGACCCAGGTCTTCCAGTGCAGGCGCGGCAGTCGGTGCATAGGCAGGTCCGGGGCCTCCAGGGGAGGAGGCAGTTGCTCCAGTACCTCGCCGATGGACTTCACGCGCTGTCTCGGGGGCCCATAGAGCCACACCGGCGCCTTTTCTGCGTGTCGTGCCACAAGAAGGAACCTGCGCCTGCGCTGCCCGAGCCCTCCAATCTCACCGCAGTCGTGGTACGCCTCCTTCCCGTCTCCGGGGTGGCAAACGTACCCGTAGGCAGCCAACAGCCTGCGCAAGTCCTTGAGTAACCTCTTCCCCCGGACCGTGATGAGCGGCACATTCTCCAGGAGGATGAACCTTGGAAGGTCATGCTTGAATGCTTCCAGGGCCAGCCAGATGCCCCGGAATGTGAGGTTGTTGAGTGCCTGATACCGGGCGTTCTCGCTGCTCGCTTTGGGCAGGAGCCCGCTGAACCCCTTGCACGGAGGGGAGGTGAAGATCACGTCCGGGCACTCACCGCCGGCGGCCTGCAGCAAATCTCCGGGCGCCACCTCCTGCCAATCGGGAGGCGGCTCCTTACCGTGGAAGGCTGTGTAGTCAGACCGGCTGAACAGATCCATCCGCACCGCCATCGCCCCGGTCAGCCGCTCAAAGTCCTCGCAGGCAGCCGGGTCTGCGTCCACGCCACAAAGGGTCCTGAAGCGGGCACGCACTCCCCGGAACTCACCTGCGGCCTCCTGGAACCCGAGGGCACCTCCCCCGATGCCGCAGTAGAGGTGCATGACGGTGTACTCTTTCACCACGATACCCCCGCTCTGGTCAGAACCTGCTTTGCATACCGTCGCCCGGCGGCCGCCCGCAACCCCGCGCCTCCGGCGTTGTACCGTGCCAGGGCCTCGTTCACATCTCCGCCGACCTGGGCCAGGAGGTGCGCCAGATACCAGGCGCCGTAATCCAGGGCGGCCGTTGGCTGCAGCAGGTCGGGCACCTCCACCCGCCGTAACCGGGCAATCTCTTCAGCCGTGCTCGGCAACACCTGCGTCAGGCCCAGCTCGCCGCTCTCGCCCACGGCATCCGCCCGCCAGGAGGACTCCTGCGCCACAAGGGCGGCCAGCACCCGGGGGTCCAGGTCGTACCGCTCCGCCACCTCGTACACCAGGGGCGCGTACGCCTCCGGCGCCAGGTGCAGGATGCAGGGCTCGCCGGGCATGGGCAGTGGTTTAGCCCCTACGTCCGTCGCCACGGCCAGGAGGCAGGCGAGGGCGA
>CAZNSV010000675.1:0-1523 GCA_964575775.1 uncultured Desulfovibrionaceae bacterium | reverse complement strand
AACGTTGCTTTGCAGGACTGCAAACCCGGGTTTGCAGTCCTGCAAAGCAACGTTACGCGCACCCTGCCAGCGGCCTCACGCCCACAACCAGGTTACGCTTGCACATTCACATGATTATCAGCTATGTATGGCAGCGGAAACCATCCCGGCCCCCTCTGCCCAGGAGACCATGCCTCATGGCCAGCCCCCGCCTTGGCGACCTGCAGATCACGACCCTGCGCAACCCAGCTGTCGCGGAGGAACTGGCCCAGCTCCTGGCCGAGGCCGAAGGCAGCGAACCCGAGGACGTCCTTGAGACCCTGAGCCGCCTGCCCCTGCTGTTGCGCAGCGGCATCCCCGAGGCTCAGGCCAAGGAAATGATGGAGTTCTTTGCGGAATTGGGCGTGGAGTGCACCTTCACCCCCACGGCCCGGAACGCGGCCCCCACCGCGCGGGTCCGACCCGCCCCCTCAAGGGGCGGGACTGCCGTACGCCAGATCTTCATGCCCCTGCTGCTCTTCCTGGCCGCCCTCACCCTGGCCGTGTTCGTGCTGCTGCGCCAGCCCTGAGCTCAAGCCGCGGAATAGAGCCGCTCCCGCAGGAGGGCGATGGAGACAAACGGGTTGGACAAAATCTTGCTGGCGGCAGCATGTCTACGTTTCAATGGGCCGCACCAGCCTAAAATCATTATTTTTCATGTTGCGAGGGCTCGATGACCGCACACCAGAAGCCTTTTCCAGAGCACCACGCAAACGCCACAGCCACATTGTCCGCACTGATAGTCCCCATTCTGCTGCGGTACAATGTCCGAACGGCATCCTTGTTCGGCTCCATGGCAAGGGGCGAAGCCGGTCCGGACAGCGACGTGGACCTGCTGGTTGAATACTCCCGCGGCACAACCCTCTTTGATATCGCGGAACTCAAGATGGAGCTTGAAGAGGCGCTGGGCTGCAAGGTCGATCTGACCTCGCCCCAAACGCTCAAGCCGAGAATCCGGGAACAAGCCTTGCGGGAACAGGTCCAGTTGCTGTGAAAAAGTCCTCGTATTCCGCTGTCGCGGACATCCTCGAATCCATTGCCAGGATCGAAGAGTATACCACAGGGAGCACGGAAGACTCTTTCTGTCAGAATCAAGAGAAGCAGGATGCCGTTTATCGACGCTTAGAGATCATCGGCGAAGCGGCTCGTCGTGTCCCCCAGGAGCTGCGTAACGAGCATCCCGACATTCCGTGGAGAAGGATGATTGCACTTCGCAATGTCCTAGCCCACGAATATGATCACGTACTTTGCACGGTCATCTGGGACACCATCACCATTGCCCTGCCCCCGCTGAAGGTCCAGCTGATGGGCATCCTGGACACCGAGAATGGCGAATAGTTTGGGGAGGCATATGTTACTGGAAGTTGCTCTGGCGCCAAACCTGGGGTGGCAAAGAGCTGGGTTCATTCACTATACTTTGCCACTATACCCAGCTCAAGCCGCGGAATAGAGCCGCTCCCGCAGGAGGGCGATGCGGTCCCGCAAGGCGGCCGCACGCTCGAACT
>CAZNSV010000674.1:0-1524 GCA_964575775.1 uncultured Desulfovibrionaceae bacterium | reverse complement strand
CCAGGCCGAAGACGAAGCCGTCATCGCCTCGGCCGGGGAGTTGCGCAAGGAAATGCCCATCCCCTTTGCCGACGGCAAGGTCCACCAGACCCTCTACTTCGTCTCGGGCTTTCGCCTGGCCGACGGCTCCCACGGGGGGCTGGTGGGCACCTTCGTGGACATCACGGAACGCAAGGCCGCCGAGGAGTCCCTGCGGCTTTCGCGCGAACGCATGGACCTGCTCATCAGCGGCGCCAACCTGGGGACCTGGGAGTACGACCTTTCCACCAAGAGACTGGAGGTGAACGAGGTCTGGGCCCGGATGCTGGGCCTGGAGCTCGAAGAGGCCCCGGGGGACGTCTTCGCCTGGATCAAACGGCTGCATCCCGAGGACCGCGACAGGACCCTGGCCGAGCTGGACGCCACCCTCGAGGGGCGCAGGGAAACCTACGTCTCCGAACACCGCATGCTGGCCAAGGACGGGAGCTACCACTGGATTCTGGACATCGGCAGGGTCATCGTGCGCAACCCGGACGGCTCGCCCCTGGTCATGGCCGGGGTGCAGATGGACATCACGGAGCGCCGCACCATGGAAGAGCAACTGCGCAGCAACCTGGACGAGTTGCAACGCTTCAGCCGCCTGGTCATCGGCCGGGAGGAGCGCATGATCCAGCTCAAGCAGGAAATCAACGCCCTCCTCACTGCTCAGGGACTGGCGGAGAAATACAAGATCGTGGAATAACGGGGCCATGGCCGCCCAGGCGGGGAGTGTGACATGACGATGCAAGCGCGGAACAGGCGGACGGACCAGGCCCACTGGCACGGCGCGACCACGGCACGGGGCCCCAGGGCCCTGAACCCGGGCTGCCGCAGTCCGCAACAGGGCGGGCGCTGACCCATGGTGTCCGTGGATCCCAAATATCTCGACAAGATCAGCGAGGCCCTGTTCCTGATCCTGCAGGGGCGCCCCGTAGAGCCCATCGTCCTGCCACCGGACCACCCCGAGGACGAACTCCGGCAGGTGGTGGAGTTCGTCAACCGCTTCATCGCGGAATACGCCGCCATGGCCGAGACGATCTTCTCCCTGTCCAAGGGGCGGTTGGACTTTGACCCGCCCCGGAGCAAAATGACCATCCTCTCGTCCATCAAGAGCCTGCAGGCTAGCCTGCGGCACCTCACCTGGACCACCCAGCAGATCGCCAAGGGCGATTACGACCAGCGCGTCAGCTTCATGGGCGATTTCTCCGAGGCCTTCAACACCATGGCTGCCCAGCTCAAGGCCTCCTTCGAGGAGCGGGCCGGGGCCAACCAGGCCCTGCAGGAACAGGTGGAAGAGTTGGGCAAGGCCCGGCGGGCCACGCTCAACATCATGGAGGACCTGGAGGCCGCCCGGCTGGAGGCCGACGAGGCCAACAAGGCCAAGAGCGACTTCCTGGCCCGCATGAGCCACGAGATCCGCACTCCCATGAACGCCATCATCGGCATGAGCCACCTGGCCCTGCAGACCGAGCTGACCTCCAAGCAGCACGGCTACGTCTCCAAGAT
>CAZNSV010000673.1:0-1527 GCA_964575775.1 uncultured Desulfovibrionaceae bacterium | reverse complement strand
GCCCAGTAGTTCCGGCGCCAGGGCTGCAGCAGCACGTTGACCTGGGAGTACCAGGCATAGTGCCCGTAATCGCTCCTGTACAACTCCGGGGGGCAGTTGTTGGCGCGCACCTCGTTGATGGCGTGGTAGAAGACCACGGCGTCGTAGCGGGCGTTCCAGGGCGGGGCACCCAGCAGGTCGTACTTGATGCGGCTGTCCCGGGAGGTGTGCCCCCCTTCGCCTACGTTGTCCACACGCACGGGGCGCCCGAGCAGCTGTTCGAGCTCGGCGGTGGGATCGGGCAGGCGGGCCAGCACCGAACCGCCCAGGAGCAGGATGTCCACGCGGCCGTCGTCCCGGCGCGGCGGGTCCGTCAGCACCCGGGCCAGCTCGGGATAGAAGCGCAGGGCCACGGAGGCCAGGGGGCTCCCGTCCGGGGCCCGCCCCGCAACATGACGCAGGGCCGGCTCCAGCAGCAGCAGACAGCCGAGGCAGACGGCCAGGAAGAGCAGGAGTGTTCTGGTCATGGGCGGAATTCCAGGGCGGCACGGACGGGCAGTCGGTTCCGGGTCTTTACGCGAGAAGCCCGGACGGGGCAAGAGACCCCTTGACGCCGGAAACAGCTTGCGCTTGCCTTGCGGTGACGCTCCCGCCGTAGGAAATAGCAGTGGAACTTTTCCCTGCTCGGGCTTAGAGTTGGAAACACGCTACAGGAGTGGGAAGGAGAAGAGGATGCGGCTGCTGCACAAGCTCAAGGCCCTGCGCCTGCGTCTGCGGACCAGGCACGCCGTGGCCTGGCCTCTGGGGGTGAGTTTATTGACCTTCGGGTGCGTGATCTCGGCCGGGATTGCCGGATACATGCTCCTGGAGGACTGGAGATTCATCGACAGCTTCTATATGGTGGTGATCACCCTCTCCACCGTGGGCTACATGGAAGTCCAGCCGCTTTCCGACGCCGGTCGCCTGATGACGGCGGGCATCATCCTCGGCGGCGTGGGCAGCTTCGCCTATCTCATGGGCTCCTTCACCCAGATCGTCATCGAGGGGCGCCTGCAGCACCTCTGGGGGAAACGCAGAGTGAACAAGCTCATCAAGGGTCTGAACGACCACTTCATCATCTGCGGCTACGGCCGCATCGGCAGCGTGGTGGTCGAGGAAATCGAGAAAGCGGGCCACGCCATGGTGGTCATCGAAAAGGACCCCGACGCCCTCATGCGACTGGAAAACGAGGGACGGCTTTACATCAGCGGCGACGCCACCCTGGACGAGGTGCTGCTCTCCGCCGGGTTGGAGCGCGCCCGCTGCCTGATCACGGCTCTCAGCCAGGATGCGGCCAATGTCTACGTCACCCTCACGGCGCGCCAGCTCAACCCCAAGCTGACCATCGTGGCCCGCACGGACACGGAGTCGCACATTGCCCGGTTGCAGCGGGCCGGGGCCGACCGCGTGGTCATGCCCTACACCATCGGCGGGTTGCGCATGGCCCAGAGCGTACTGCGCCCCACGGTGACCAACCTGCTGGACCTGGCGGGCCGCGGGGACATCGAC
>CAZNSV010000672.1:0-1528 GCA_964575775.1 uncultured Desulfovibrionaceae bacterium | reverse complement strand
CCTGAACCAAGGCCCCTGCCGCCGCATTCCGCTTGCCCGGCACCCGTCAAAAAGCCTATACTCCCGCCATGCCGTGTCGGTTTTCACCCTCAACCCCGGCGGCCGAGCATGCCCGTTAGCGCCACCCGCGTCTGTGCGCTCCTGGCCCATCCCGACGATGAAATCTTCATCGCCGGCCTCCTTTGCGGCCATTTGGAACGCGGCGCCGCCGTCACCGGCATCTGGGTCACCTCCGGCCAAGCCAGGGGGGGGCAACGCCGCCGCGAGGCGGAACTGGCCCGGGCCACCCGCATCCTCGGCCTTTCCCGCGAGCATTGCCGCCTCCTGCGCCTGCCCAATCGTGGCCTCCTCAACCTCCTGCCCCAGGCCCTGCACAGCATCGAAAAAATCCTGGACGCGCTCCAGCCCGAATGCATCTACGTCACGGCCTACGAAGGGGGGCACATCGAGCACGACCTCCTGAACTGCCTGGCCCTGCGCGCCCGCAACCGCACCTGCCCCGGCGCCGCGCTGCTGGAGTTTCCCCTCTACAACCGCACCGGCCCCCCCATCCTGCGCGGCTGGCGGGTCAACGCCTTCCCGCCGGGGCGCGACGCCAACCACACCCCCCTGGAGCCGCACCAGCTGCAGTGCAAGTTCGACATGATGCGCGCCTACTCCAGCCAGTGGCGCGACCTGCTCCCCTTTCGTCTGCTCATGCCCGGCCAGCGCTACCTGCAGCAGGGCGAACCCTGGGCCCCGGTGCCCCGGGACCGGGACTACAGCCGCCCCCCGCACGAGGGGGTCTTGAACTACGAGCGCAATCCGGGTACCCACAGCTTTGCCGACTTCAGCGCCGCCGTCCGGAGCCTTGACGCGGCCCTGGCCGTGGCCCCCGGTCCGCCCGCGCCCGCACCAACCACTCCCTGACCCCGAGCCCATGCAGCAAGCCCCCCTTCCGCCCCGCACGGCCTATGTCCTGCTCTGGTTTCCCGAGCCCACCGAGACCTTTCTCTTTCGCGAAGTGCTGGGCCTGCGCCAGCAGGGCCTGCCGCTCAGGGTCTTCACCCTCTACGACCTGCTGCGCCGCCGCCTGACCCCCGAAATGCACGCAGCCCAGGCCGAAGTGCACAGCCTGGGCCTCAAGGCCCTGCCGCGCATCCTCGGCGCGGCCCTGGCCTGGTGGCGCAAGGACCCCGCCACCTGCGCCCGGCTCTGGCGTAGCGTGCCCTTCCGGCGCTGGAAAGGCTGGGAAAAAGGGGGCGAGAACCTCTGGGCCTTCCTCTGCGCCTTCCATCTGGCGGACCTCTGCCGCGCAGCCGGGATCGAGCACCTGCACGCCCCCTGGGCCAGCGGACCGGCCACCGCAGCCTGGTGCGCCGCCAGCCTGCTGGGCATCCCCTTCAGCTTCACGGCCCGTGCCTGGGACATCCACCCCCCGGACGGCGCCCTGCCCGACAAAATCCGCGCCGCCAGCTTCGTGCGCTGCAACGCCGGGGCCAACATCCCCTACCTGCGCGGCCTGGCGGGGCTCAGGCCCCCCGAGGAC
>CAZNSV010000671.1:0-1528 GCA_964575775.1 uncultured Desulfovibrionaceae bacterium | reverse complement strand
CCCTCAAACCCGGCGGCCTGCTGCTCATGGAGCTCGGCTGCACCCAGGGGCCCGCGGCCCTGCACCTGGCGACGGCGCCCTGCTGGCAAGAGCCGCGCATCCTGCCGGACCTGGCCGGACTGGACCGGGTGCTGGTGGCGTGGCGCGGCAACCTGCCCCCAGCACTGTGAAAAAACCACAGTTGTGGGATTATCCCCACAAGCAGGACCGGTTCACGAACCAAGCACCCTGCAATTACAACATGTTACCAGCATGCCCCCCTACGGTACATTTTTTGCTTCCAGCCGGACGGAGGAACCATGCACCAGACAACAATTTCACGTAGCATCGAATGCGCCGGGGTCGGCCTGCACGGGGGGCGCAAGGTCCGGCTCAAGCTCCTGCCCGCACCCGAAGACACGGGCATCATCTTTTCCCTGCGCTCGGAGCGCGGGGCCCGCTTCCTGAGCCCTCGCCCCGAGGTGGTGCAGGCCACGGGCCTGTCCACCACCCTGGTGAGCGGCGAGGACCACGTCTCCACCGTGGAGCACCTTCTGGCCGCCGTGCGGGGCCTCGGCATCGACAACCTGCACATCGAGGTGGAAGGGGGCGAAGTGCCCATCATGGACGGCAGCGCGGCCTCGTTCGTGTTCCTGCTGCGTTCCGCCGGCCTCAAGTCCCAGAAACGCCCCCGCCGGGTGCTGGCCCTGAAACGGCCCCTGAGCCTGGAGCGGGACGGCAAATGGGTGCGCGGCTATCCGGCTCCCGGCTTTTCCGTGGACTTCACCATCGACTTCAAGCACCCGCGCATCGGCACGCAGCGCATGGGCTTCGAGCTCACGCCCGAGGCCTTCATGCAGTCCGTGGCCCGGGCCCGGACCTTCGGCTTCCTGCGCGACGTGGAAGCCCTGCAAAAGAACGGCCTGGCCCTGGGCGGTTCCCTGGACAACGCCGTGGTGCTGGACGAATACAACGTGATCAACCCCGAGGGCCTGCGCTTCCAGGACGAGTTCGTACGCCACAAGATCCTGGACTTCATCGGCGACATGGCGCTGCTGGAGCTCCCCCTGCAGGGGCGCTTCGAGGTCTTCTGCTCCGGCCACGCCCTGAACAACGCCTTCCTGCGCACCCTCTCCGCCCACCGCGACATCTACCTGGAAGAGCTCAGCCTGGGCGAGACCCCGCTGCCCACGCCGCAACGCAGCCCCGCCCGGGTGGCGGCCATGGTCGGCGCACCCCTCACGGCCTGAGCCCGCGCTACTTTCCGCATTGCGAGAACGACAAAGCCCTGTCCGAATGGACAGGGCTTTGTCGTTGCAGCGCCCCAACTCTAGCGCACCCCTCTTGGGGGGGCGGCTATTCGAGCACCATGCGCACCATGCGCACCATGCGCACCCCGCGCACTCAGGCCGCCCCTGTTTAGGGCAGGCCGTCAATCAGCTTCCGGTGCCCGGCCGGGAAGGCGAAGTCGTCCAGGGCAGCGCGGGGCACCCAGCGGCTTTCCGTGGCCGCGTGCAGGGCCGCGAGGGGGAGCTCCAGGGTCGGGTCC
>CAZNSV010000670.1:0-1528 GCA_964575775.1 uncultured Desulfovibrionaceae bacterium | reverse complement strand
TGGCCAACGGACGCGGGGGCGAGGACAACATCACCGTGCTGGTGCTCAAACTCAGGAAACCGGCCAGCCCCCTGCGGAGCCTTCTCGGGCTGTTCACGCGCCGCAAGCGCCACTGAGGGACCCGGGCACACGTTTCGTAACCGCAACGCCGTACACGTCGGGGTCGCAAACAGGAGGAATCCGCCATGGCCACGCTGAAGCTGCTCTACGAAGGGCAGGTGCAGGGCGAATACGAGATCCAGTCCGGCCAGAGCCTGACCATCGGCCGCCGGAACACCAACGACATCGTCATCGAGAACCTGGTGGTCTCCGGCTCCCACGCCAAGCTCGACGCCCTGGAAGAAGGCTTCCTGATCACGGACCTGCGCAGCAAGAACGGCACCTTCGTCAACGAGGCGCCCATCACCTCCCACTGGCTGCAGGACGGCGACGTGGTGCGCATCGGCAAGCACACCCTGGCCCTCAGCGTGGGCGAGGAGGAGGCCTTCAGCCTGGACGTGGAAGAAAGCATGGACCAGACCATGGTCTTCGGCGGCACCGAGAACCGTCTGAACCTCCCCTCCCAGCAGGCCCCGGCCCTGCTGAGCTTTCTCAAAGGGGGGCAGGGAGAGTACGCCCTGACCAAGAAGCTCACCAAGATCGGCAAGGACTACTCCAACGACATCGTGGTCAGCGGCTTCACCATCGGGCAGACCGCCGCCACCATCAGCAAGCTGCCCGAGGGCTACTACCTGAGCTACGTCAGCGGGTTGAGCAAGCCCAAGGTGAACGGCAGGGCCGTGAGCGAATCGCGACGGCTGGACGAGTTCGACGAAATCGAGATCGGCTCCGCCCGGATGAAGTTCATCCTCAAGTAACGCACCCGCGCTGTGGCCCGGACAAAGGCCACGGCGCCCAATACGAGGCTGCCATGGGTCCCTTGCGTCGTCGCCCCGTCCTGTTGATGGGCCTTTGCATCACCCTGCTCTTTCTCTGGCTGCGCTTCATGCAGGTGGAGTTCATCAACCCCCTGGAACTCGCCTTCTACGACCTGCGCATGCGCATGGCCGCCGTGACCGAACCCGCCACGGACATCGTGCTGGTGAACATCGACGACGATTCCCTGGACAAGCTCGGTCGCTGGCCCTGGCCCCGGCGCACCCTGGCCGCCGGGCTGGAGAAGATCGTCGCGGCCAAGCCCCGGCTCATCGGCCTGAACATCCTCTTTGCCGAGCCCGAGGAAGGCAGCGGGCTCAAGGTCCTCGACACCCTGGAGGCCCTGTTCCGGCAGCACGACCTGTGCACGGCTCCCGGCGGGGCCGTCCTGGCCCGGACCATGGACGAGCTGCGCGCCGAGCTGGACAGCGACGCCCGGCTGGCCGAGGTCCTGGGCCGCAGCGGCGACGTGGTCCTGCCCATGACCTTCCTGCCCTCCATCGCCGTGGACGGCAGCGTGCCCGAAGCCGTGCTGGAGCCCTTTGCCCTGGGCGAGGTGAGCGCGCCCCTGAATCTGCCCTACCCCCGCGCGGGGCAGGCGCTGCTGCCCCTG
>CAZNSV010000669.1:0-1529 GCA_964575775.1 uncultured Desulfovibrionaceae bacterium | reverse complement strand
CGATGATCTCGTCGAACCCGAACCGGGCCAGGGTGAGGACAAGCTCCTTGAAGCGCCCGAGGTGCCGCAGGGTGTTCAGATCCATGTCAACTGGATCCGTGCTCGGGACCGCGCCCCTGCTGCTCCAGGGCCTTGAGGCGGATGTCCAGGGCCTGGAGCCGGGTCTCGGTCTCCTGTAGCCGTCGCGTAAGCTCCTCGATCTGGGAGCGCGAGGCCAGGTCCATGCGCTGCAGGGCGCTGCCGGCCAGGCCTTGCAGCTGCTCCTGCACCTGCTGCAGCTCGCCCTGCCCCTTCTCGAAAATCGTTTCCGCGGTGCGGCGGGCCTCTTCGACGGAGATGCGCCCCTCGTCCACCAGGCGCACCAGGCCGTCCTCGATCTTTTCCTTGGTGAGCAGGGCGGCGCCCAGCCCCAACAACAGGGTTTCCTTGACCAGATCTTTCATGGAGCGACTCCTCGTGTCCTGCGCGGTGGCGCAACCCTCGCCGCTGCTCTGGGCCTGCGGACCGCCAGGTGCGGTGGCTTGATCGGGTGTGGGCATGGCTGTTCCTCCTTGTACGTAGGGCATCTTCTTGCGAAATGGCGCAAAAAGTCAAGGAATCTGCCAGGAATCTGCAAGGAAGCAGGGGCGGGTGCCGTTGTTCGCCCCTTTGCGGGGGGCGGAAAATGGTGCTACAAGCAGGTACTGCAATCCGCCCGGCCCAGGCCGGGCCACCACCAACCCAGGGAGTCTGCGATGCGATCCGACAGCCGGGGAACGAGCGTGAAGTTGCTCAGCGTTTTTCGGGCCCAGGCCTTGTGGGGCGCCCTGCTCGGTGTCCTGCTGGGGGGCTGGCTGAGCCTCGGGGCGCAACCAGGAGCGGCCATGGAGCAACTAGTCTACCGCCCCCTGGATTCTCTGGAAGGGGTGCTGGACAGCGAGCTTGTGCTGTTCGATGCCGCCCAGAGCTTCGACGGCCGGGGCTCCCTGCGCATCGAGGCCAAGGGGCCGCTCACGGTGCGGCTCTTCGAGACCGGGGACCTGGACGTGGAGAACGCCCGCCTGCTCTACCAGGCCGCCCTGCGCAGCAAGAATCTGGAAGGGCACGCCTATCTGGAGATGTGGTGCGTCTTTCCCGGCCTGGGCGAGTATTTTTCCCGGGCCCTGCACGCACCCATCGGCGGGAGCACGGACTGGGTCCAGCAGGAAACACCCTTCTTCCTCAAACCCGGCGAAAACCCCCAGAATGTGCGGCTGAACCTGGTGGTCACGGGCCCGGGCACGATCTGGATCGACGACCTGCGCCTGTTGCGGCAGCCGTTGTGAGAGGCGCCGGTCCTGACCGCACCCGCAATTCAGGGAGCGTATCGGGGTGGGGTCATTTCCGTGCCTCCTCCCGCAGGGTGCGGATGAGGTCCTGCATGGCCTGGGCCTGACGCGAGAGGTCTTCCACCGCGGCGGCGGAGTCTTCCAGGCTGCGCGCGGTCTGCCCGGCGATGTCGTTGATGGCCTCCAGGCTGCGGTTGATCTCCTCGGCCGTGGCGGACTGCT
>CAZNSV010000668.1:0-1533 GCA_964575775.1 uncultured Desulfovibrionaceae bacterium | reverse complement strand
CTACCGTCTATGTCACCCTGGAGCCCTGCAGTCATCACGGTCGGACGCCGCCGTGCGCCAACGCCTTGATCGACGCCGGCGTGGCCAGGGTGGTGACGGCCATGGCCGATCCCAATCCCCAGGTGGCGGGCCAGGGCCTCCAACTGCTGACCCTGGCCGGGATCACCACCCAGACGGGCCTGATGTCGGACGAGGCCCGGGAGCTCAATATCGGCTTTGTCGCCCGCATGACCCGCGGGCGTCCCTGGGTCAGGCTGAAGACGGCCTCCTCCCTGGACGGTAAGACGGCCCTGGCCAATGGGGTGTCCAAATGGATCACCGGCCCTGAGGCCCGGGCGGACGTGCAGCGCTGGCGCGCCCGGGCCTGCGCCATCCTGACTGGCTCGGGCACCGTCAAGGCGGACGATCCCCAGATGAACGTGCGCCTGGAAGGGGCGATCCGCCAGCCTTTGCGCGTGATCGTGGACAGCCGGCTTGCGGTGCCGCCCAACTCCCGCATGCTGGGGCCGGGCGTCTTGCTGGCTACCGCCCAGGCGGGCGGCATGGCACGGGCCGCTCTGGCCGCCACCGGGGCCGAGATTTGCGATTTGCCGGACAGGGAAGGTCGCGTGGATCTGCCCGCCTTGCTGACTGAGTTGGCCCGGCGCGGCATCAACGAGGTCCATGTGGAGGCGGGGGCCGGCCTGAACGGCGCCCTGCTGTCCGCCGGTCTGGTGGACGAATGGATCGCCTATCTGGCGCCCCTGGCCATGGGACATGCCGCCCGGGGCCTGTTCGAACTGCCCGCCTTGAGCCAGATGTCGGACAGCCGGCGTTTTGTCATTCGGGACATGGTGCCCCTGGGTTCGGACCTGCGTTTGGTGTTGCGACCGGTCCAGGAACCGGCATGAACGACGGCCACGCCACCTGGTCCGCGGTGATGCGTTGCCAGGATGCCCGCAAAGTCGACCCCATTCCCGGCTGGCGGGCGCGCCTGTTGCCTGCCTGGGGTTCTCCGGCAACCCGCAAACCCATACAATGGCCTCTTTTCTTGCGTCTGGGCCAGATGGTGCCGGGCGCCTAGCAACGGATTCTTCCTATGTTTACTGGCATCATTCAGGCCGTCGGCCATGTCAGCCATCTCGTTGAAAGCAAGGGCGGAGACGCCCGGGTGACCGTCGAGGCGGGCGGGCTGGACATGGCAGACGTGCAACTGGGCGACTCCATCGCCTGCAACGGGGTCTGCCTGACGGTGGTGGACAAGACCGCCCACGGCTTCAGTGTCGATGTTTCGGGCGAGACGTTTTCCTGCACCATCGGTTTCGCGCCCGGTGAATTCCTCAATCTGGAGAAGGCCATGCGCCTGTCCGATCGCCTGGGCGGCCATCTCGTTTCCGGGCATGTGGACGGCGTGGGGGAGGTGATCCACTTCGCGCCGGTCGCCGGGACAGGAGAGGCCGACATGAGTTGGCGCCTGGATATCCGCGCTCCCGGCCATCTGGGGCGCTATCTGGCCCCCAAGGGGTCGATCGCGGTCAACGGCGTGTCCCCGAC
>CAZNSV010000667.1:0-1539 GCA_964575775.1 uncultured Desulfovibrionaceae bacterium | reverse complement strand
TGTCAGGACTCCGGCTGCGGTCCAGAGCTCGGAGATGACTTCAAATTTGCATGGCACGGTCAGACCCTGGAGTGGTGTCATGAGTGCTTCGGCCCAGGGGTAGTCCTCGGCCATCTCTCGTACGCGAATGAGCGAGGCTGCCTGCACTCCCTGCTTGATGCTCTCGAAGTGAATGGCATGGCTGTTTTTATCTTGGGCACGCGAGTCGGAATCTTCGGCGGCCCGACGCAAGGCGGTCAGGAAACTGCGCGGGCTGACCTGACGGCGGCCGTCGCCCAGGTGGTTGGGTAGCCAGGTGTAGGGAAGCCCCCTGCGGTGGTCGCGCCCCATCCAGGGGCCGGTCAGGGCATGGAAGACCTTGCGCTGCAGCTGTTCATCACGCTGCAGTTGCAAGGGCTGGAGCCAGACGGCGCCATGCTGTTGCCACTGCGGGACTTGCAGAGCGGCACAGCCCTCTCTGAACAGGTCGCCGCGGGAGGCGTTGGCCAGGTATTGCCACAGCAGGCCGTAGAGGTTCTCCCGGCTCCAGTTCAACTCCACTTTGGCCGCAAACACCTTGGAGGCATCCGGAAAGGCACCGGTCGTGGGGTCTTCGATGTGGTCCGGCCGCACGAAGGCCTTGGCCCGGATGCGTCGGGTGGAGCGGCATTCCAGGAGGATTTGCAGCAAGCCGCGCATGAGCGTGACCATGCTCGGCCAGTCGTCGGCGGTTCGATCCAGGCCGTCGAAGAGCAGCAGATGATCCTTGCCTTCCTGATCCAGCGCCAGATCGGCCTCATGGAGCCGCCGCTCCACCTGTTCGGGGTGCTTGTGCACCCAAGCGACGCGCGCGCTCCAGACCTGGTTTTTCCACCCTGTGTCGTTGCCCAAGTAGTCGGTAACTTGGTGCAGGAGGATGGTTCGCCAGATGAGTCTGGCGTCATCGTTGAAGGTCCCGAGCAGTTGTTTGAAGGTGTCCTTGCCGGGGTAGCTGTCGGGGGCGGATTTTTCGCCAAAGCCACTGGAAACCTTGGTGTTGGGTGTAATACCGCTGCTGGGAAGTTGGGTTTCCACCAGTGCGCGGTGCTGTTCGTCCTGCAGGGCGGAAAACCAGAAGCTCTTGCCGGAGCCGCGAATGCCGATCACCAGGGGGTTGTTCTTGTCCAGGGCCTTGAGGTGATTGGGCGGGAGGTAGGTGAATTGCAGGGCCGGTGTCGCTCCGAAGTTGGTATTGGACTCCGGCAGCACCTCGAGCATCACGTCGCGCATTTCCGTAGGGAATTTGTACGTGCTCAAGTCGGTTCTCCTTCGGAGATGATCCAGGCTCCGGCTTTTTCCATGAAAATGCCCAACGCTTCCGCGGCGGTCTGTTCGGAAAACGCCGCGCCTTGGTCGCCGGGGGCAAATTCCATGAGCGCCCGGTTCCAGAAAACAGGCCAGGGATAGTGGGGCGCGGCTTCGTCGTGCAGGTCAAAGCTGAACGTGTCGGTAGCAGCGCTCTCTTCATGGGGAACAGCGTCGTAAAGATGCTCCCGGAAGAGATCCCAGGCTCTTTCCCGG
>CAZNSV010000666.1:0-1544 GCA_964575775.1 uncultured Desulfovibrionaceae bacterium | reverse complement strand
CGTGTTCGCGGCTGGAACCCTGGCCGTAGTTCTCGCCAGCCAGGATCACGCCCCTGCCGGCGGCCTTGATGCGCTGCACGAACTCGGCGTCCACCCGGCTGAAGATGTATTCGCTGATGGCCGGGATGTTGGAGCGCAGGGCCGTGATGGCGGCGCCGCCGGGCAGGATGTGGTCCGTGGTGATGTCGTCGCCCACCTTGAGCACGATGCCGGTCTGCAGCTGGTCCGGCAGGGGCGGGAAGATCTTCAGGGGCACGATGTTCTCGCCGCGCAGCACCTCGGCCTGGGCCTGCTCCGGACTGCCCTCGGCCGTGGGGTACTGGAACAAGTGGCCGATGGTGGGTGTGTTGCGGGGCAGTTCGGGCTTCATGATGTAGAAGCCGCCCCATTCGTCCTCAAGGGGGAAGCGGCCCAGAATGGCGCTCTTGGCCGCGGTCTGCGGGCTGACCAGGTAGACCTGGGCGTCCTGGGTGCCGCTGCGGCCCTCGAAATTGCGGTTGAAGGTGCGCAGGCTCACGCCCTTGCTCACCGGCGAGCCGCCCATGCCGATGCAGGGGCCGCAGGCGCACTCCAGCACCCGGGCACCGGCATCCAGCAGCGCCGGGAGGTAGTCCTCCTGGGCCAGGAGCTTGAGCACCTGTTTGGAGCCGGGGGCGATGAGCAGATCCACATGATCCGCCACGGTCTTGCCGTTGAGCAGCTCGGCCACCAGGGCCAGGTCGGCGAAGGAGGAGTTGGTGCAGGAGCCGATGCAGACCTGGTCCACCCGCAGCCCGGCCAGTTCCGACACGGGGCGCACCCGGTCCGGCATGTGGGGGCAGGCGGCCAGGGGCTCCAGGGCGCCCAGGTCCACCGTGAGCTCCTCGTCGTACTCGGCGTCCGGATCAGCGGCCAGGGGCACGTAGTCCTGGGCCCGGTTCATGCAGCGCAAAAAGGCCAGGGTCTGCTCGTCGCTGGGGAAGATGGACGTGGTGGCGCCCAGCTCGGCACCCATGTTGGTGATGGTGGCGCGTTCGGGCACCGTGAGGGTGGCCACGCCCGGCCCCGTGTACTCCAGGACCTTGCCCACGCCGCCCTTGACCGAGAGCAGGCCCAGGATGTGCAGGATCACGTCCTTGGCCGAGGCCCAGTTGCGGAGCTTGCCTTCGAGCCGGACCCGCACCACCTTGGGCATGGTGATGACGTAGGGTTCGCCGGCCATGGCCAGGGCCACGGAGAGCCCCCCGGCGCCCATGGCCAGGGAGGCCAGGCCCCCGGCGGTGGGGGTGTGGCTGTCGGAGCCGATGAGGGTACGGCCGGGCGCCGCGAAATTTTCCAGGTGCAGCTGATGGCAGATGCCCAGGCCGGGAGGGGAGAAGACCAGGCCGTACTTGGCCGCCACGGTGCGCAGGTAGCGGTGGTCTTCTGGGTTGCGAAAACCCATCTGCATGGTGTTGTGGTCCACGTAGCTCACGGAGAGCTCGGTGCGCACCCGCTCCAGCCCGAGGGCCTCGAACTGCAGGTAGGCCATGGTGCCGGTGGCGTCCTGGGTCAGGGTCTGGTCG
>CAZNSV010000665.1:0-1547 GCA_964575775.1 uncultured Desulfovibrionaceae bacterium | reverse complement strand
GGGCAATCCTCCGCGCGTCTGCGCGCGTCTGCGCGCCTCAGGGCGCCGCCCCCGCCAATAGGGCCGCGTAGTGCCCCTCCAGTTCCCGGACCACCCGCGCCACGGCAAAGAGCCGCTGGGCCTTGTCCCGCCCCGCCCGTCCCAGCCGCGCGGCCAGGCCGGGCTCGCGCAGCAGCCGCAGTACCGCCGCGGCATAGCCGGGGGCGTCCGCTGCCACCAACCCCGTGACCCCGTGCTCCACCAGCTCCAGCTGCGCGTTGTCCCGCTCGCCCGGGCAGGGATGGGTGACCACGGGCAGCCCCGCGGCCATGGCCTCGGCAATGACCAGCCCGAAACTCTCCCCCGTGTCGTTGGCGTGGGCCAGCAGCGACACGCTGTTGAAGAACGCCGCCAGCTGCGCCTCGTCCACCAGCGGGGGCAGGCACGTCACCCGCCCCGCCGTGCCCTGGGCCGCAAAGGCCGCCTCGGCCTCGGGGATGCAGCCCACGATGCGGTAGCACAGCTCCGGCAGCTCCCGCAGCGCCAGGGGCAGGAACTCCCAGGCCAGGGGCGACCACTTGCCCCAGTCCGGCCGGGACAAGCGCCCCACCACGGGCGTGGCCAAGGGGCGCTCCGGGCAGAGCCTGGCGTACAGCTCCGTGTCCACCGGGTTGTAGAGCACGGCGTGGGCATGGGTCAGCGGCACGCCGTAGACCCGGCCGTAGCGCTCCCGACAATAGCGCGAGACAAAAAGATGCAGGTCGATGGCGCGGCCTTCCGGGGTGTCGTCCAGACGGCCGAAGACGTTGGTCTCCACGATGCGCGGCCAGGGCCCGGCAGCCCTGTGCCGCAGCAAGGGGCGCAACCAGGTCCGCTCCGGCCACCCGGCGCGGTGCAGGTGTACCAAGTGGGGGCGGAACTGGCGCAGCACCGCGAAGAAATCGCCCCCAATGAACAAGGGCACCCGTGCCGCCTCCAGCGCGGCCCGGCGCGGTCCGTCCTCGGGGCTGAACACCGCCGGGAGAAAACGCGAGCGGTCCAGGGCCGAGACCAGCAACTGGGCGGTCTTTTCCGTCCCCCCCAGGCCGAGGGACCCGACCACGTGCAGGACACGACAGGGGGCGGTGCTCATGCCGCCAATCTAGCCCAGGCCCGGCGCGAAGGCAAACGGGCGGGGTCCGGCGGCGATTGGCGCGGCTGAAAGGAGGATGGGCCGGGCAGGAGAGGAATGTTTACAACACCGCGCTTGGCATTGTACTGCTTGACACGGTGAATACGCGTCTTTCCGCTCCAGCGGCCGCTCCAGCGGCCACGCCGCCAGCCAGGGGAACCGCCGTGCGCAGTCAGGCCGAGATCATGCTGATCATCCGCGCCAACGAACAGCTGTTGCGGGAGTATTCCGTGCGCTCCCTGGCGTTGTTCGGGTCCGTGGCCCGCAACAAAACCCGATCCGGGAGCGACGTGGACCTGCTGCTGGAATTCGAGCCCGAAGGAGAGATCGGCCTGTTCGAGTTCGCGGAACTCAGGGAACGCCTGAGCACCCTCCTGGACGCCCCCGTGGACCTGGC
>CAZNSV010000664.1:0-1547 GCA_964575775.1 uncultured Desulfovibrionaceae bacterium | reverse complement strand
AGCAGGGCCAGGCCGCGAATGGCGGCGCGCTTGCCTCTGGGGTCGTGCAGGCCGGTGCAGTAGCCCCAGATCCAGGCCGCCAGGGCCGTGCCCAGGAGCAGGATCAGGGCCGAGACCGTGTAGGAGTCGGGCAGGATGCTCAAGAGATAGACACAGGTGCCCATGAGGAAGAAGGCGACGACGTGCTCCAGGAACACGGTCCAGGGGCCGGGCTTGGGAAAGAAACGCACCAGCCCCGGCCGCACGGCCAGCCCCAGATAGGGCGAGGCCATGCCCAGGCCGATGCAGAGGAACACGGCCACCACGGTGGAGGGGGCCTGGGTCAGGGTCCAGCCCAGCACGCCCCCGAGAAACGGGCCGCTGCAGGGCGTGGCCAAGAGGGTGGCCAGCATGCCGGTGAACAGGGCCTGGGTGCGGGGGCTCTTGGTGCCGGAGCGGGCCTTGAGGTCCACCACGGGCAGGGTGAAGACGCCGAAGAGGCTCAAGGCCAGGCCGAAGACCACGGCGGTGACGCCCATGATCAGCCCGGGTTTCTGGAACAGCTGCCCCCAGGCCAGTCCGGCTGCCCCCAGCACCACGCCCAGGAAGGCGAAATAGAGGAGGATGCCGGCCGCGAAAAAGAGGTTGTGCTCGCGAAAGCCCCTGGTCTTGGCGCCGGGTTCGCCGATGCCCGAGGCCGCCACCAGGGCCGAGAGCTTCAGGGAGATCACCGGGAGCACGCAGGGCATGAAGTTGAGGATGAAGCCCGCCAGCAGCGCGAAGAGCGCGGCCTTGCCAACCCCGTGCACCTCCAGGGCGGGCTGGAAATAGTCGGGACGGATCTCCAGGGCTTCCACCGCCGCCGCATCCTGGTTCGCGTCCTCTGTGGGAGCGGGTTTGGCGGCAGGTGCCGTCGGCGCCTGGGCCGACGGGGCTGGGGGCGGGGGGGCCCCGGCCCTGGCCAGAGCCTGGAACTCGGGCCACCAGGCCTCCCTCTGGGCCACAGGCAGGGGCGCGGCGCCCAGCTCGCGAACCTCCAGCACCAGCTCTTCCCGTACCGGCCAGCAGCTCACGTCCGAGCAGAGCAGCATGCTCAGCTCGCCCACCAGCAACAGCTCCTTGGGCAAGGAGCCGTGCAGGGCCACGAAGAGCAGGGTGGGGGCTTCATAGACCGCCACCTCCACCGTGGGATCGAAGATGTCGGGCTTGAAGCTGCCCTGGGGGTAGTACACGTGGGCGTCCAGGCCGGGCAGGGGCAGCACCGAGAGCGTGGTGGGCTGGCCCGTGGGGCCGGGCTCGTGGCCGTAGGCGTAGTGCCCCGCATGGGGGGCCAGACGGACCAGCACCAGCAGGCTGGGCTCGTCCGCCGCGTTGCCGGGCACCTGGAAGAGCTCCAGGGAGACGTCCGCGGGGTAGTCCGCTGCCTGGCCGCCCTCCGGCTCGGTCGCCTGGGCCGCTGGCCGGAGCGAGACAGCCGCCAGGCAGGCCAACAGGAGCAGCAGGAGCGCGATACATCGCAGCGGAGTCGTCATAGGAGCCAGACCTCCACGGCCGTGCCCTGAGGCAGG
>CAZNSV010000663.1:0-1551 GCA_964575775.1 uncultured Desulfovibrionaceae bacterium | reverse complement strand
CGAACGCACGCGGTAGCGCCGGCCGTAGAAAGTCGGCGCGGTGCAGAAGATGCAACGGCCGGGGCAGCCCCGGCTGGTCTGCATGGTGGTGTAGGGCAGGCGCTTGACCACCGGGTTGAAGTAGTCGGCGTCCCTGGGCAGCAGGGAGCGGTCGGGCGGGGTCAGCTCGTCCATGTCCAGGAAGGGCCGCGGCGGGTTGATGACCGCCCGGCCGTCGGCCCCGCGCCGGCCGACGCCCGGCAGGTCGGCCGGATCACGGCCTTCCTGCAGGGCCAGACAGAGCCGGCGCAGGGTTTCCTCCGGCTCGCGCAGCACGATGTAGTCCAGGTCCGGCTCCTGCAGGCAGAACTGGGGCATGAAGGTGGGGTGGGAGCCGAAGAGGATCGTCTTGACCGCCGGGTTGACGGCCTTGACCTGGCGGCAAAGCGCCACGTCGTCGCGGAAGGACTGGGTGGAGCTGAGGAGCACCAGGCCGGCCAGGTCGCGGAAGCCCTCGGCCGCGATGGCCTGGTGCTTCTCCGGCTCCATCATGCCGTCCAGGAGCTCGGCCTCCACCCCGGCGGCGCGGCAGTGGCTGACCGCGTAGAGCATGTTCAGGGGCGGCATCTGCATGCCGCCGATGCGCTTGCCGTTGCACCAGCAGCCATAGACGAAGTCGCGCACCACGTTCTTGGCGCCGCCGGCCGCGGGGGGGATCAGATACAGGAATTTCTTCATCTTGCCACGGTCTCCCGGCGCCGGCGTCTAGCGCGCGATGAGCCGGCTGATGTTTTTGACCACGTAGTTGCGCACCCAGGGCTCCACGAACAGGCCGGTGTAGTTGGTGGCCAGGCGCAGGCGCAGGATGGGCAGGTAGGCCAGGGCCAGCCAGTGCAGGATGTTGCCCTTGACCCGGCCCATGTTGTGGTGCAGGCGCTCCTTCTTGCAATCCAGCAGCATGCCGGCCAGTTGCAGCAGCGAGATCATCTGGTGCATGGCGGGGGTGATCCAGGGATAGTCGATGGCCCCCTCCTCGAAGCTGTCGAAGCGGATCCACCCCTCCAGGTCCTGGGGCAGCTCGACGTTCCATTGCGCCACGGCCTTCTCGTAGAGCACCGTGCCGGGATAGGCCTTCCAGTAGGAGCCCATGCCCAGGTAGCAGGTGGGGTGGTCCTTGACCAGTTGCACCAGGAGGTCCTTGGTCTCCACCAGGGTCTGGTAGGTCTCGCCGGGGATGCCGCAGAAGAAGTTGTAGTTGGGCTGAAGCCGGGGATGGCGGGCCAGCTTGCGGTTGACCCGCAGGATCTGCTCGCTGGTGATGGCCTTGCCCATGAGTTTCAGCACCGTGTCCGAGCCGGACTCCACCCCGATCATCAAGAGCTCGACCCCGGCCTCCTCCATCAGGGAAAGATATTCGTCGTCCATCAGGTCCAGCTCGTTGATGCGCGCCCCGCGGAAATCCAGCTTGTATCGCTTGTGGAAGCCGCGGGCCACGTAGCGCTCCAGCAGGTCGCGCATGCGCTCCAGGTCCACGAAGGAGTCGTCGTCCAGTATCTGGATGCGCTGGGCCTG
>CAZNSV010000662.1:0-1552 GCA_964575775.1 uncultured Desulfovibrionaceae bacterium | reverse complement strand
AAGCCGTGAAGCCTGCACGGGCCGTGGCTGTGGAGCCGGATCAGGGCGTGGTCGGAGTGCCCGCGCCCCCGAGCCCTGGTGCGGATCGGCAAGGGGCGGAAGCCGAGGCCCCCAAAGCTGGGCAACCCGAAGACGCGCCTGTTCCGAGCCCAGAAGCCCGGACAGCGCCTGCGGTTCAGGAGCTTGCGTCCTCCGCTCCTGACGCGGAAGCGGACGAGGTCGGACCGGAGCGGCAGCCTGACCTGGCGGAGCCTGTCCAGTTGCCGACTCGGGACGAGGATTTTCTGAGCGTGGAGCAGTGGTCCGGGGACGACTGGGAAGAGGAATCGCCGGTGACCACTGCCCCCGAGGAGGAGCCTGTTCCCCAAGGCCCCAGTGAGGAGCGTGAGGAGGATGTTGTCACCGCAGCGCCGTCACCGCCCACCGCGTTGGAGGAGGCCGAGGTCGGGCAGGCGGCAGCGGTCGGGCCTGTAACCTCTCCCGAGGCGGTGGAAGAGCCGGAGGAAGCGCCGGTCCAGAAGGCTGCCCTTGCGGTTGACGCCCCCGACGAGGCAGAGCCAGAGCCCCGGCAGCGATGGGGGGCCAGAGAGCTGACCCTGGCCGAGGCCCTGGGACGCGCCTGGCAGGAGCGCGAGCGGCGGCTGGTACCTGCGGTCCTGCCGGAGCAGGACACCGCCCGGGGCGGGGGGGTGCTTGGCAAGCTGGTTTCCATGCTGGGACGCTTCTTTTTCAGGGGGCGGCGGGCTCAGGCTCCGGTGGCCGGTGGGACCAAACCCGCCAAAAGTCTGGTCCTGGTTGCCCTGGCCGAGAAGGAGAAGGAGGAGGTGGAGGAGCCGGTGGTCCAGCGGGTACGACCGGCTTCGGTGCGCCCCCCACAGAGTGAGCCGGATCTGCCCGCCACCTTCGCGGAGTGCCTGAAGCGTGGCGACGCCTACCGCGAGGCCGGGCGCCTGCGCGAGGCGGAACCGTTCTACGCCCGGGCCCTGCAGCTGCAGGAGAAGCTGGACGGCGAGGAAAACCTGGAGACCGCGCGCATCGCCAACCTGCTGGGTGAACTCTACCGCCAGCTGAACGAACTGGAACTGTCCGAGCCCCTGCTGGAGCGGGCTCTGGCCATCCGCGTGGCCAGCTGGGGGGACGAGCACGCGGAAGTGGCCCAGAGCTGCACCAATCTCGGCTCGCTGCGGCGGGCCCAGGGACGCCGGGCCGAGGCCGAAGCCCTGTACGTCCGCGCCTTGCGTATGGACGAGGCCCTGTTCGGTCCCGACCACCCCAATACGGCCACGGACTGCAACAACCTGGCGGTGCTCTACTTCGTCATGGAGCGTTACGCCGAGGCCCTGCGCAACATCAAGCGCGCCATGGCCATTCGCGAGGCAGCCCTGGGCAAGGAGCATCCCCAGTTCGTGCAGGCCTGCGAGAACTGCGCGGCCATCCTGCGCAAGCTGGGGCGGTCCAGGGAGGCGGAGGAGATCATGCAGCGGGTTCGGTACCCCCGCATCCAGCCGGACCCCCAGACCGGGGCGGCGGCGGAAGGCAGTGTGGAGGAAGT
>CAZNSV010000661.1:0-1562 GCA_964575775.1 uncultured Desulfovibrionaceae bacterium | reverse complement strand
CCCCCTGCACGATGGCCGTGCGGGCGTCCAGCCCCTGCTTGCGCTGGGCCTCCAGGGCGAAGTCGATCATCATGATGGCGTTCTTCTTCACGATGCCGATGAGCATGATCACGCCCACGAAGCCGTAAAGGTTCAGGTCCTTGTCGAAGAGCATGAGGGTGGCCAGGGCACCGACCCCGGCCGCCGGCAAGCCCGAGAGAATGGTCAGGGGGTGGATGAAGCTCTCGTAAAGGATGCCCAGCACGATGTAGATGACCACCACGGCCAGGGCCAGGAGCAGCCAGAGCCCCTTCATGCTCGCCTGAAAGGCCTCGGCCTCGCCTTGGAACGAGGTGCTCACCCCGGCGGGCAGCACCTCCCGGGCCAGGGCCTCCACCTTGTCCACGGCGGTGCCCAGGGCCACGCCCGGACTCAGGTTGAAGGACAGGGTCACCGAGGGCAGCTGGCCGGAGTGGTTCACCGTGAGCGGCCCCACACTGACGCTGCGCTGCACCAGTGTATCCAGGGGCACCAGCAGCCCGGACTTGGCCCGCACCGAGAGCATGGTCATGGCTTCCGGGGTGCGCTGATAGCGCGGGTCCACTTCCATGAGCACGCTGTAGGTGTCGTTGTCCGCGTAGATGGTGGACACGGAGCGCGCGCTGTAGGAGGTGGCCAGGGCGTCCTCGATCTGCCAGGCGCTGATGCCCAGGGCCGACGCCTTGTCCCGGTCGATCTGCAACCGCACCTGCGGGTTGCGCAACTCCATGTCCGAACTCACGTCCTGAAGCTCCGGCAGGGTGCGCAGGGCCTGCTCCATGCTGCCCGCCGCGGCGTACAGCTCGTCCAGGTCGAGGCTCTGCAGCGTGAACTGGTACTGTGCCTTGGTGCTGCGCCCTCCCACGCGAATGGGGGGCGGGTTGCTCAGAAAAACCTGCAGTCCCGGCACCTGGGAGAGGGTGCGGCGCAGGCGCTGCATCACGGTGTCGGCGTCGTCCGTGCGCACGTCCCGGGGCGCCAGGTTGAGCATCAGGCGGCCGGTGTTGTTGGAGGTGTTGGGACCGCCCCCGCCCACCACGGACATGTAGCTGGCCACGTCCTTGTCCTGCTCCACCAGGGCCATGAGCTGCTTCTGCCGCTGGACCATGGTCTCGAAGGGGATGCCCTGTTCCGCCTCGGTGATGGCCCTGAGCTGCCCAGTGTCCTCGCTGGGCAAAAAGCCCTTGGGGATGGTGAGGAACAACCAGACCGTGACTCCGAGCAGCGCCAGGGAGAAGAGCATCACCAGGGCATGCGCCCGCACGCTCCAGTGCAGGGTCTTGGCGTAGCCCTTGCGCAGCAATTCGAAGAGGTGGCCGCTGTGGGCCAGCTTCTGGTGCCCCCCGGCCTTGCGCGAGCGCAGCAGGAGGTTGGCGAGCATGGGGGTGAGGGTCAGGGAAACCACGCCGGAGAGCAGAATGGCGGTGGTGATGGTCACGGCGAACTCGTGGAACAGCCGCCCCACCACGCCTTCCAGGAACAGCACCGGGATGAACACCGCGGCCAGGGACAGGGTCATGGACACGATGGTGAAAAATATCTCC
>CAZNSV010000660.1:0-1572 GCA_964575775.1 uncultured Desulfovibrionaceae bacterium | reverse complement strand
GGTCCACAACCAGGGTGTTGGCGCGGGGGAAATCCAGGCCGGATTCGATGATGGCGGTACAGACCAGGATGTCCAGCTCGCCGTGCCAGAACTTGTGCATGGTCTCTTCCAGGCGGCGTTCGGGCATCTGGCCGTGGGCCTGCCCCACCCGGGCCTCGGGGGCCAGCTGGCGCACGAAGAGCTCCACCTGGTCAAGCCCCTGCACGCGGTTGTGCACCCAGAAGACCTGCCCCCCGCGTTCCAGCTCCTTGGCCAGCACGTTCTTGAGGAACTGCGGGTCGCGCTCCACCAGGGCGGTGTCCACGGGTTTTCGCTCCCTGGGGGGCGTTTCGATCACCGAAAGCTCCCGGATGCCGGACAGGGACAGCTGCAGGGTGCGCGGGATGGGCGTGGCCGTGAGGGTCAGCACGTCGATGGTCTTGCGCAGCTTCTTGAGTTTTTCCTTGTGCTTGACCCCGAAGCGCTGCTCCTCGTCCAGCACCAGCAGGCCGATGTTGGGCAGAGCCACGTCCTTGGAGAGCAGGCGGTGGGTGCCGATGAGGATATCGATCTGCCCCCGCTTGGCCGCATCGATGACCTGGGTCTGCTTCTTGGCAGCCACGAAGCGGCTGAGCATGCCCACGTTCACCGGAAAGCCCTGCAGGCGGCTCTTGAAATTCTGGTAGTGCTGCTCGGCCAGCACCGTGGTGGGGCAGAGCAGGGCCACCTGACGGTTGTCCAGGGCGGCCCGGAAGGCGGCGCGCAGGGCCACCTCGGTCTTGCCGAAGCCCACGTCGCCGCAGACCAGCCGGTCCATGGGCTCGGGTTTCTCCATGTCCTCGAGCACGTCCTGAATGGCCCGGGCCTGGTCCGGGGTCTCCTCGAAGCCGAAGGAGGCCTCGAACTCCCGGTAGAGCTCGTTCACCGCGCCGTAGGCATAGCCCTTGGCCACCTTGCGGTAGGCGTACATCTCCACCAGGTCGTGGGCGATCTGCTCGATGGCCTTGCGGGCCTTTTCCCGGGTGCGGGTCCAGCCTGTGCCCCCCAGGCGATCCAGGGCCGGTTCCACGCCGTCGGGCCCCTTCCAGGGCTGCACCTGGGAGAGCCGGTCCACGGGCAGGTAGAGTTTGTCCTCGCCCTGGAAGAGCAGCAGCAGGTAGTCGTTGGCCACGCCGCCCGCTTCCAGGCGCGCCAGGCCGCCGAAGCGCCCCAACCCGTAGTCGCGGTGCACCAGCAGGTCGCCGGGGGCCAGGCTCTCGTAGCTGGAGAGCCCCTGAAAGGCCTTGTCCGCGACCCTGGCTTTGAAGGCGCTGCGCGGCTGCAGCACGGGTTCGCCCAGGACCAGGATGCTGCTCCAGTCCAGCTCGAAACCCTTCTGCACCGGTCCGACCAGGGCAAAGAGCCCCTGCCGCTCCGGCGCGTACTCCAGGTGGAAGTGCAGGCCCTCGTCCGCGGTGAGCTTGAGGAATTTCTTGCGCCCCTGCGTGGTGTGAAAGGCCAGCACGGTCTGGCGCCGGGTCTTTTCCCAGTGCCGGAGCAAGGCCAGCAGCGCCTGCCAGGGGTGCCTGCGGGGAGAGCGGGTTGACAGACGGT
>CAZNSV010000659.1:0-1575 GCA_964575775.1 uncultured Desulfovibrionaceae bacterium | reverse complement strand
GAGACCGGCAGACTCTCCATCCTCAGCACGGACGGCCGGACGGTGTTGCAGGAGGGCGTGCCCTTCGGCGCGCCCAGCCCCTGGCCCTTCCTGCCCGAGCTCCTGGCCCAGGGCAGCGGCGTACAGCGCCACACGTACGAGGGGCGCGAGCTGTTTTTCCTCTTCGCCCCCCACTCCAACTGGAACTGGCTGCTGGTCCTGTCCATGGGCACCGAGGAGATGTTCGCCCAGCGCAACGCCTTCCTGACCCGGGCCCTGCTCATCCTCTGCGTCAGTGTCTTTGGGGGCGCCATCCTGTTCCTCGGCTTCGCCCACAGGATCGTCACCCCCATTCAGCGCCTTTCCCGGGCCGCTGGCGCCATCAGCAAAGGCGAATGGGAGCAGTCCCTGCCCGCGGTCCGCTCCGGCGACGAGGTGGGCGAGCTGACCCGGGCCTTTGCCGAGATGACTGCCGAACGCCACCGGGCCGAAGAGGAGCTGGCCGCCCTGAACCGCGACCTGGAGCGCAAGGTGGAGGAGCGCACCAGGGACCTGGAGGTCAAGGCGCACGAGCTGGAGCGGGCCAACAACATCCTCCTGGCCCTGGACGAGGCCAAGTCCGCGTTCCTGTCCTCGGTTTCCCACGAGCTGCGCACCCCACTCACCGCCATCATCGGCTTCACCAGTCTCATCGACCGGGACTTCAGCAAGCACGTGCTGCCGGAGTTGCAGCAGCCCACGACCCAGGAGCGCGCCCGGCGCATTCGCGAGAACCTGGGCATCATCCGGGCCGAGGGCGAGCGCGTCACGCGGCTGATCAACGAATACCTGGACCTGGTGAAGATCGAATCCGGCCGCATGACCTGGAACGACGTGCGCATGGACCCCGCCCCCCTGGTCCGCACGGCCGCGGAATTGGCTCAGGGGCTGTTGCTGCAGAAACCCGAGGTCCGGCTGGACACCACGAACGTGCCCGAGCGCCTGCCCGAGCTGGTGGTGGATCCGGACCGGCTGCTGCAGGTGCTGTCCAACTTGCTCTCCAATGCCGTGAAGAACACCCCAGGCGGGGTCATCACCCTCTCGGCCATGCAGCTACGGGAGCGGCTGCTCATCTGCGTTCGGGACACGGGCAGCGGCATCCCACCCCAGGACCTGGACCGCATCTTCGACAAGTTCCACCAGGTGAGCCCCGGCGACACCGTGACCGAGCACAACAAGGGCACGGGCCTGGGGCTCTCCATCTGCAGGGAGATCGTGTCCCACTACGGGGGCGCCATCACCGTGGAATCGGAGCCCGGCCAGGGCAGCACCTTTTGCGTGGAGCTGCCCCTGCCGGGACCGGACCAGTCTTGAGCCGGATCAATAGATCTTGCGTCGGGAGAAGCCGCCTCCGAGCACGGTGAAGGTGTTCTCCACGATGAACAGGGCCAGGGGGTCGTGGGTGAACACGATCTCCTCCAGGCGCTTGAGCTGGATGTTGTTGATCACGGTCATGAGGATGTCCTTGTCGCGTCCGGAAAAGGCCCCGCGCCCCCTGATGAAGGTGGCGCCCAGACGCAGCTTGTCCATCACGTTGCGGGCGATGTCCTGGGAAGC
>CAZNSV010000658.1:0-1595 GCA_964575775.1 uncultured Desulfovibrionaceae bacterium | reverse complement strand
TCCACTACCGACTTCAAGCGCGGTCTCAAGATCGAAATTGACGGAACTCCTTACGAAATCATCGAATTCCAGCATGTGAAGCCCGGCAAGGGCGGGGCGTTCGTGCGCACCAAGCTGCGCAACATGCTCAACGGCAAGGTGGTGGAAGAGACCTTCCGCTCCGGCGAGAAAGTGGGCAAGCCGGACATGGAAACCCGCACCATGCAGTTCCTGTACCGCGAAGGTGCCGACTTCATCTTCATGGATCTCACCACCTACGAGCAGCTGCACGTGTCCGAGGCCCAGACCAGCGGCAAGGGCGGCTATCTCAAGGACGGCCAGGAAGTTAAAGTTCTGCTTTACAACGGCAACCCCCAGGACATAGACATTCCCGCTTCGGTGGTGCTCAAGGTGGTGGAGACCGAACCCGGCGCCAAGGGCGACACCGTGAGCAACGTCACCAAACCTGCCGTGGTGGAGACGGGCATCACCGTCAACGTGCCGCTGTTCATCAACACCGGCGACACCATCAAGGTGGACACCCGCAGCGGCGCCTACATCAGCCGCGAATAGGGCGCCCCCTTCCGGGGGCCGGGAAAGGAGATCGTTACGGAATCCGGCAAGTTGTATCGCGAACTCTACGGGCTGCTGCTCATCTTCTGGGCCCTGTTCCTGCTCTTGAGCCTGATCACCTTCGATCCCGGCGACCCCAGCTTCAACCAGGTGGTCAGCAAGGGGCGCGAGGTCCAGAACGGCGCGGGGCTGGTGGGTGCCTACCTGGGCGGGCTGCTCGTGGATATCTGCGGCGTGGCGGCCTACGCCCTGCCCGTGGGCTTTGCCGTGGCCGGACTCAAGCGCTTTTTCCAGCCCCTGGGCGCACCGTTCTGGCGCTGGCTCGGCATCGGCCTCCTGGGGCTGTGCCTGGCCATCCTGGCCGAGGTCTCCTGGGCCAAGGAGGCCCTGAGCATCGGCGCCATTCAGGGCGGCGGCTACTTCGGTCGCCTCTTCCACCACCTGGGCGGCTACTACCTCTCCCCTTTGGGCGGGGGGCTGCTCTGGTGCTTCGTGTTCCTGGGCGCCCTGCAGCTGACCTCGGGCTTGACCTGGAAAGCCCAGTGCCAGCAAATCGGCGCCCTGTTCCAAGCCCTGGGGCGCCTGCTCGGGGAGCGCTCCGGTTCCGCCAAGGGCAGCCGTGCCCCTGCCGCGGGCTCCGGTAAGTTCAAGACACTCCTGGCGAAACCCTTGGCCCTGTGGCGGGATTTCACGGACATGGTCCGGCGGCACGTGGCGATCATGCGCGAGGGTGACGACCTGGAGCGGCGGCGACAGGAAAAGGGGCGCGAGCAGGTGGAGCGCTGGGTGGACGGCAGGCAGCGCACCGCCCCGCCCCCGGCCACTGATGACCCGCAGGACCGCCCCGATCCCGTGGAGACTCTGGGGCTGCTGGACCTGCCCCACGCGGTGCCCGAGGAGCCGAAAAGCGCTCCCGAGATCGTGGTGCCCACCGGACCTGCCGAGGCCGTGGAGCTGCCCCTGGACGGACCGAAGATCACCCTGCGCGAGCACCGCCGGAAGCCCAGGCCCACGCCCGGCGGGTTGCCCTCCCTGGACCTGCT
>CAZNSV010000657.1:0-1595 GCA_964575775.1 uncultured Desulfovibrionaceae bacterium | reverse complement strand
CAACGACCTGCCCAAGCGGCACACCCTGCGCATCGGGCAGAAGCTGGTCATTCCGGGCAAGGGCGCGCCCCTGGTCGAGACCGCGTCCCGACCCGAAGTGGCGGCGCCAAGCCAGGCCGCGGCCGAGGCGGAAGTGGTGGCGGAAGCTCCCGCCGCGCCGTCGGGGTCCTGGAGTGCGGCCACGCCGGAACCGCAGTACGTGACGGAAACGCCGCTCACCCGCCCCACCCTGAGCGGTAGCGCACAGAGCGCTGACCGGGCCGCTGTCCCGGCTCCGGCGCCCGAGGTCAGGACGGCATCTGCCCCTAAACCCGAACCCAAACCTCAGGCCCAATCCGGGGGCAGGGTGCACGTGGTCAAGAGCGGCGATACCGCCTGGAGCATCGCCAAGCAGTATTCCGTGAGCAAGGAGGCCGTGCTGCAGGCCAACAATCTCCAGGAAAAACACGTGCTGCAGATCGGCCAGAAATTGCGGATCCCCGAGGCCGGGGGCGCTGCCCGTCTTGCCCAGGCCCCGGAGAAACCCCAGCCTGCCAAGTCTCAGCCTGCCAAGCCCCAGGCTCCGGCCAAGGCCCAGACCCAGCCCGCCCAGGCGCAGCCCCAGGCCCAGGCCTCGCGCACCGGGAGCGCCGCGCCCAAGGTCCACAGTGTGCAAAGCGGCGACACCATCTGGAGCCTGGCCCGCAAGCACGGCGTCAGCCCCCAGGCCCTGCTCAAGGCCAACAACCTCTCGGACAAGGCCGTACTCAGTCTGGGGCAGAAGCTGCTCATCCCGGTGGCCGCGGCCCAATAGCTCGCAGCGCCCATTTCATCCTTGTTCCGCCTTCGGAACGCACAAGGCCCGACCCTGCAGTGCAGACGTCGGGCCTTGTGCCTGGCGGCGTGGCGCGGTCTGGAGCGTGGCCGGGAGGGGCGCTACACCGCCCCGGTCTTGGCCAACTCCTTGAGCACCACCTTGAGCAGGGAACCGGCCTCTGGGAAACCCGGCTGCAGCACCAGGGCCTTTTCCAGGTATTTCCGGGCCACGGCGTACTCGCCCTTTTCCACCAGGGTGCGGGCGATGTTGTAGCAGAGGTTCTCGTCCTTGGGCGCAACCTTGTAGGCGCTGGCGTAGTAGGACAGGGCCTGGTCGTACATGCCGCTCTTGCGCAGGCGGATGCCGAACTCGTTGAAGAGGTGCTTGTTCTCGGGCTTGAAGGACCCAGAGAGACTCACGATCTTGCGGAGCAGTTGGGCGGCTTCGTCGTTCTTGCCCTGGTCCAGGTAGGTGATGCCCAGGCCGAAGTTGCCGCGCACGTTTTCCGCGTCCATGTTCAGGGCGGTCTTGAAGGCCAGCTCCGCGCTGAGCGGCTGCCCCTGGCCGCGCAGACGCTCGCCCTTGGCCAGGTTCTTGGTGACCTCGCGCAGGGCCGGCATGGTCTTGTGCTTGTAGAGCTCGGGCTCGGGCTTGAAGGCGACGAGAAATTCGTCCAGGGGCAGGGTCTGCGCATCACCGTGGGGCAGGAAGTGGACATTCAAGGGGCGGAACTCCACGTCGCCCTGCTCGTTCTGCTGCGCATGATAGTTGACCCGCTGGGTGGTTTTGCGGCGGGTGG
>CAZNSV010000656.1:0-1604 GCA_964575775.1 uncultured Desulfovibrionaceae bacterium | reverse complement strand
TTCCACATAATAGACCTGCCCGGCGCCTGCCTCGCCGAGCTGAGACCGGCCCAGCTCCCGAACCAGCTCCCGGTCCAGTTCCTCGACCAGGGCCACGGGCACGGACGGGTCCGGCCCCAGCCCCAGCAGGAGCAGCCCGCCACCACGCGGGGGGCGCAGGACGCGGAACTGCCCCCGCCCTTGGGCCAGGGTCTGCAGCTGCCCGAGTTCGTTGACGACGCGTATGGAGGGCGGTCTGGAAGGCGACGTGGCCGACGGCATGGATGCTCCTCTTGGCGGGGCGGACATTTTACGCTAGAACACGCGCAGCAAGGCTGTATGAAAACGTATCGCGACCATTATTTCAAGCGGGCCAAGCAGGAAAACTACCCGGCGCGCTCCGTCTACAAGCTCCAGGAAATCGACAAGCGGTTCCACGTGCTGGCGCCGGGCGCCAGGGTCCTGGACCTGGGCGCCGCTCCCGGTTCCTGGACGCTTTTTGCGGCCAAACGCGTCGGCCCCCAGGGGCGGGTGCTGGCCGTGGACCTGCAGGACATTGCCGCGTCCCAAGGCGAACGCGAGGCGCCCTTTCCCCCCAACGTGACCCTGCTGCAGGCCGACGTGCTGGCCCGGGAGGCGCCGCTGCTGGAGGCCCTGCGCGGTCTGGCCCCCTTCCACACGGTGCTCAGCGACATGGCGCCCAGGACCACGGGGGTGAAGTTCACGGACCAGGCCCGATCCGCAGAACTTGCGGAGATGGCCCTGTCTTTGGCAGAAGAATGGCTCGCCGCCAAGGGGCAGTTCGTGGTGAAAATTTTCATGGGCCCGGATTTCGAATCCTTTCTGGCCCGGATGCGCAAGGTCTTCACCTCGGTGAAGACCTTCAAACCCCAGAGTTCGCGCAGCGAGAGCAAGGAAACCTTTTGTATCGGCGTCGGCTTGCGCGGCGCCCCACCCCAACCCTAGACCAACACGGCAGCCGACCCGAGCGCGTCGGCAGGAGGCGATATGGCCGGACACAGTAAATGGAAGAACATCCAGCACCGCAAGGGGCGCCAGGACGCCAAACGCGGCAAGGCCTTCACCAAGGCCGCCAAGGAAATCATCATCGCCGCGCGGGGCGGGGGCGACCCCAACTTCAACGCCCGCCTGCGCCAGGCCATTGCCTCGGCCAAGGCCATCAACCTGCCCAAGGACAAAATCGAAACCGCCATCAAGAAGGGCACCGGCGAGCTGGCCGGAGAGACCTACGACGAGATCACCTACGAAGGCTACGGCCCGGGCGGCGTGGCCCTGCTCATCGAGGTAGCCACGGACAACCGCAACCGCACCGTGCCCGAGGTCCGGCACATGCTCTCCAAGGCTGGGGGCTCCATGGGCGAGTCCGGCTGCGTGAGCTGGATGTTCGACCGCAAGGGCGTGCTGACCTTTCCCAAGGAAGGCTACAGCGAGGACCAGCTCATGGAGATCGGCCTGGAAGCCGGGGCCGAGGACGTGGTGGACAACGGCGACACCTGGGAAGTGCGCACCTCGCCCGAGGATTTCGAGGCCGTGCAGCAGGCTTTCGAACAGGCCAAGCTGACCCCGGAGAACGCCGAGCTGACCATGGTGCCCCAGACCTACGT
>CAZNSV010000655.1:0-1611 GCA_964575775.1 uncultured Desulfovibrionaceae bacterium | reverse complement strand
TGCCGGACCAAAAACACTGGAACATTTGGTGGATACCGTCCTCTACCTTGAAGGCACCACCCTGCTGCAACTGCTGGTGGGGCCGCTCTTCCTCCTCAGCCTGCCCCGCGAGATCATGCTCATCTTCATGGGGCAACAGCCCCTGGCCACGGGGCTCTTCGTCCTGGCCCTGCTGCTGGTGCTCCTGGTGCTGTTCTTCGGGTTCAAGCGGCGCCTGTGGCCCACGGTGCTGACCCTGGTGCCCCTGGTTTTCGTCATGTCCTGGCTGCGCTCGCTGCTGCGCGCGGCCTATCTGGCGCCCCACTTCCGCCTGGAGGAGCTGGCCGTGAACCCGCAGTACGGCCCGTTCGCCATGTTCGTCGTTTCCCTGGTGCTGGGGCTGGCCGTGGTGGCTTGGGTGCTGCGCCTGGCCCTGCGGGCCGGTCGCGAAACCGGTCAGGAGGTCTGAGATGGAATTTCCCGTCTGGTGGATCCCCGGCCTCAGCGCCGCCCTGCCCGTGGCCGTCATCGCCATCGTGCACGTCTTCATCGCCCACTTCGCCATCGGCGGGGGACTGTTCCTGGTCCTGGCCGAACGCGCGGGACTGCGGGCCGGTGCCCAGCGCGAGACCATCCTGGCCTACGTCAAGGGGCACACCCGCTTCTTCATGCTCCTGACTCTGGTGGCCGGAGGGCTCACCGGCGTGGGAATCTGGTTCGTCATCGGGGTGGCCAGCCCGGCCGGAACCCGCGAGTTGATCCTGACCTTCCTCTTCGGCTGGGCCACGGAGTGGGTCTTTTTCATGGGCGAGATCGTGGCCCTGCTGGTCTACTACTACACCTTCGGCCGCATGCGCGACCGGGAGCACCAGTGGGTGGGCTGGGTCTACTTCGTCTTCGGCTGGCTCTCCCTGTTCATGATCAACGGCATCATCGGCTTCATGCTCACCCCGGGCCGCTGGCTGGAGACCGGCAGCTTCTGGCACGGCTTCTTCAACCCCAGCTTCTGGCCCTCCCTGGTCTTTCGCACCGCCATCTGCATCATGCTGGCCGGGCTCTTCGGCTATCTCACTGCCGTGCGCATCGCCGATCCCGCGGCCCGGGAGCGCATGGTCCGCTTCAGCACCTGGTGGGCGGCGGCCCCCTTCCTGCCCTTGGTCCTGTCCGCGTTCTGGTACCTCCAGGCCATGCCCGAGCCGCAGTTCGAGATGATCCTGCACAAGTCCCAGGAAATTCCGCCCTTCATGAGTCTCTTTGCCGTGAGCACGCCCTTGATCTTCCTGGGCGCCCTGGCCTTGGCCTTTGTCACGCCCCAGCAGAACCGCAGGCCCCTGGCCTGGCTGCTGCTCTTCCTGGCCTTCGTGCAACTGGGCGCCTTCGAGTGGATCCGTGAGGCCGGTCGGCGCCCCTATTTGATCTGGGACCTCATGTACTCCAGCGGCATCCCGGTGCAGGACGCGAGCGCCCTGAACAAGGACGGGGTCATGTCCCGGGCCAAATGGGTGCAGCACCGCGAGATCACGGACGACAATCGCCTGCTGGCCGGGGAGGAACTCTACCGCCTGCAGTGCGTGGGTTGCCACAGCATCGGCGGCTCCATGCTGAACATCCTGCCGCGCACGGCCAAGTACG
>CAZNSV010000654.1:0-1612 GCA_964575775.1 uncultured Desulfovibrionaceae bacterium | reverse complement strand
TCACCCAGGCCCAGAGCGGCTCCCAGGCCTTCGAGCTGCTCAAGAACCTGCGTTTCGACCTGGTGGTCAGCGACGTGATCATGGCCGACGGCGACGGCCTGGAGCTGCGCGACCGCATGCTGGCCGACTCGCGCCTGACCCTGATCCCCTTCGTCGTCATGACCACCAACCGCAAGGAAGATGGTCCCCAGGCCTTCGAGGGGCGCGGCATCTCCGGCTACCTCATCAAGCCCTTCCTCCCCGGCCAGCTGCTGCTCATGGTGGAGCGGCTGTTGGCCACCTTCGACGAGCTCCTGCAGCAGAACCAGGAAAAGCTCCTGCTCGAGCGCAGCCTGCTCTTCGGCGCCATCTCCAGCCTGGCCCGGGCCCTCAATGCCCGCGACGGCTACACCAAGTCCCACTCCGACGCCGTGGGCCGCCTCGCGGTGCGCATCAGCCGTCGCATGGGGCTCTCCAACCACGAGATGGAGCACATCTATCTCGCGGGGCAGTTGCACGACCTGGGCAAGATCGGCATCCCGGACAGCATCCTGCAAAAGCCCAGTGCCCTGACCCCCGCCGAGTACGAGATCATCAAGACCCACAGCACCGTGGGCGCGGACATCCTCCTGCCCATTCCCGGCCTGGGGCGGGTGGCCGAGGCCATCCGCCACCATCACGAACGCTTCGACGGCAAGGGCTACCCCGACGGCTTGGCCGGGCTGGAGATTCCGCTCTGGGCGCGGATCCTGGCCGTGGCCGACACCTACGACTCCCTGACCAACGACCGCCCCTACCGCAAAGGCTTCCTCCCGGAGAAGGCCTGTGCCATCGTCGTCGAGGCCGCGGGCACCCAGCTCTGCGCGGATTGTGTGGATGCGTTCCTGACCACCCTGCAACGGGACAACGCGGCCCGCCCCCCGTTCATGGACGAGACGCCCCCCACGACCTCCAACACCGACTGCAGCCTCTGAGTGGGGGCAAGGCGCCCCCTCAGAGGCTGTCGATCTCCCGGAGCGTGACCTCCAGGGCCGCCAGGCAGTCCCGCACCGCCTGGACCTCCACGCGCCCGGCCCGCAGCAGGCTTTCCAGCTCGCGGACCCGGCCGAAAAGTTCCTCGGCACCCACGTTGCCCGCCGCGCCCTTGAGGCTGTGCAGCAGGCCCAGGAGCCGCCCGGGGTCTTCCAGCGCGGCGAAATCCACCACCGCCCCCTCTGCCGTTTCACCGTCCCCGGAGAGCAGGGCCGCGCGCAGGGTGTCCCCGGTGCCCCGGTACTCCTCCCGGAAGGCCTGCAACAGCATGCGGTAGCCCTGGGTGTCGCCGTCCATGAGATGCAGCCCCCTGGCCACGTTCAAGCTGTGCAGGGTGCGAAATTCCTCTGGCGGTGCCCCGGACGCGCTCCCGTCCTCCACCATGGGAAGGGGCGTTGCGGCAGCGCCCCCGGCTGCCCACCGCAGCAACGCGCCATAGAGGACCCGAGGTTCCAGGGGCTTGGTCAGGTGCTCGTTCATGCCCGCGGCCAGGCTGTTGGCGCGGTCCTCCTCCTGGGCATGGGCGGTCATGGCGATGATGGGCAGATCCCGGCGCCCCAGTTCCTCGCGGATGACCGCCCATGCCCAGGAGGAGGACCGC
>CAZNSV010000653.1:0-1613 GCA_964575775.1 uncultured Desulfovibrionaceae bacterium | reverse complement strand
GCCATGCTCACCTCCGGCAGGCCCGAAAACCCGGGCCAATGACCCCGCATCCGGCCATGCGGCAAAAAAACTACACGTCGTGAAGCCTTAACACAATATCTATACATTACGGTATAAGATATTTCACATATTGGCGCAGCCAATACCAAGAACAGGCAGCCTGACTGCCATCCATAACGCGGGTGGACCCTGATGCCGCATCACCTCTCGATCCAAGGGAGGACTATGGCAGGGGTCATATATCGGAGGCCTGAACATGGGCTACCTCAGAAGTTTGTTTTGTACCCACCAATGGGACGACGGTTGGGAGCATTCCAAGCACCAATGCACGAAATGCGGCAAACGGGAACCCCATGACTGGGTCCTGGTGACCGACCCCAAGGCCCAGGTCAAACCAGCCAACAATCAGGCCGGACAGGCCGCCCCCCAAACCTTCCGCTGCAGCATCTGCGGCGCCATGCGACTGCGGTAGGCACCCGCCCCCAACGCCTCCCCGGTGAATGACACCATCATTCCTGGGACGCCGGGCAAACGCAGCCGATCAGCCAGCACCAAAAAAAACGCGGCCATAGCCGCGCTTTTTACTTAGACCACTGCGTTTACTTGGCAGCCGCTTTGGTCTTGGCCGCCTCGATGGCACCCTTGGCCTGAACCACCATGTAGTCCACCGCCAGTTTCACGTCGGCATCGGCCAGGTTGGGATCGCCGCCCTTGGCAGGCCCGCCGAAGGTGCCATTGATGGCCGCGCCATACAGATAATCCTTGCCTTCCTTGATAAGTCCGGTCCAGGCCGCCACATCATCCAGCTTCTGGGCCCCCGTCATGCCGGTGTCATGGCAGGTGGCGCACTTGGCGGCATATACCGACTGCCCCCGGACCAATTCGGCCGCACTGGGTTCCCGCTCCTTGACCAGGACCGCCTCGAAACGGGCACCGGCCGCATTGGTCATGAAGACCATGCCGCGAGCCACCTCCAGGTCGCTCAACTCGGGATCACCGCCCCTGGCCGGCATGTTGCGAATGCCCTTGATGGCATGGCTCAGCAAGGTCTCATAGCCCTGGCCCAGGCGCTTGCCCCAGGCCGCAGCATCCTCGTGCTTGGGCGATTCCAGAGCCCCGGAACCGTGGCAGGAGGCACAGACCTCGTTGTAAACCTGCTCGCCGGTGCGATCAACCCTGGGTGCATTCGGGTCCACTGCCAGGGACACGCCAAAGGGCTTCACCCGGTCACGGACGGCCTGGTCACTCTCGTCAGCGGTAGCCTCATCCACTTGCCTGGACTGGATGCCGATGGCCAGAAGCACAATCAGCAGGATCGCCAGACCGGGGGCAAACAAGCCACCCAGCAAGGCATAGATGAACTCCATGGGAGTCGTTTTGGTCATTTCATGATGTTCAGACATGAGGTTGTCCCTGATCCGGCGTTGCAAAACCCGTCGATTATAGGGGCATACCCATCCCAACAGGAAGTACGCTGTGGTATCCTACGTCGCCTTCCGGTCGGAGCCCCCTCTTGGCCCGGAAGCAAAACAAAGCATGTTCACATGATTTGTCACCCACGCGCCCGTAGCTCAGCTGGATAGAGTACTGCCCTCCGAAGGCAGGGGTCGGAC
>CAZNSV010000652.1:0-1615 GCA_964575775.1 uncultured Desulfovibrionaceae bacterium | reverse complement strand
ATGTGCTCGTCCTGGTGCAGGGGCGGGCAGCGGTCCGGTAACTCGTCCACCGGGGCCGAAGGCTTGGGCTTTCTTGGCGCGGAGGGCATCAGCGTTTCCTGGCCATGGTTTTCAGGGCCTGGCGCAGGGCACCGGCCACGTCCAGATCGGGCTCGTCGCGCAGGGCCTCGTCAAGGGCCGGGCGCACCTCCTCCTCGGCGTAGCCGAGGTTGACGAGCCCGGCCAGGGCATCGCGGAACACGGCCGCGCCGCCTTCCAGGGTCGGACGGTGGCCGGGCAGGGTTCCGGCCTTGAGCTTGTACTTGAGCTCCAGAAAGATGTGCTGGGCGCTCTTCTTGCCGATGCCGGGCACCCGGGTCAGGGGCAGGGGGTCCTCTCCGGCCGCGATGCCGCGCAGCTCTTCGGGGCCGTAGACCGCCAGGGTGGCCAGGGCCGTCTTGGGGCCCAGCTTGGCGATGGAGAGGAGGATGTTGAAGGTCTCGCGCTCGTCCGCGCTCTCGAAGCCGTAGAGGTCCAGGGAGTCCTCCCGCACGATGGTGCTGGTGTGCAGGGCGGCGGTCTGCCCCACGGCCGGCAGCCGGGACAAGGCGGGGGCGGTGAGGTGGACCTCGTAGCCCACGCCCCCGGCCGTGAGCAGCACGCAGCCGTCCTCGTGCACCGAGAGCACTCTGCCTTCGAGATATGCGATCATGCCAGCCTTCTTGCGCGGCACATGCTGTGCGCCGCGGCCGGGTTTCACTTGCGGTAGCCCCTGGAGAACATGCAGCTGTCGATCATTTCCTCGATGCGTTTTTCGCGGTCGCTGCTGCTCTGCAGGTTGCCCGTGGCCTTCTGGGCCTCGAAACTGCAGTCGTAGTAGTCGTTTTCTTCCTGCTGGCTGGTCCGCTCGGGATGCAGATACACACTGCGCCCCCCGCAACCAACGAGCAGGGTCAGCAGCAACAACACGCACAACGGATACGCAATACGCATGGGCTCCTCCTTGGCAGGATGCTTACAGTTTCGCCAGCCGGGCCAGGCGCCGGGTGTTCAGGTGGCACAGCGCCACGGCCAGGGCATCGCTGGCGTCCAGGGCCAGGTCCTGCTTGCTGCCCAGGATGCGCCCCACCATGAAGGCCACCTGGCTTTTTTCCGCGCGTCCCACGCCCACCACGGTCTTTTTGACCAGGGTGGGTTCGTAACCCGTGACGCTCAGGCCGTGCAGGGCGCAGCAGGCCAGGAGCGCGCCCCGGGCCTGCCCCAGCTTGAGGGCCGAGGCTGGGTTCCTGTGTACGAACACGTCTTCCATGGCAGCCTCCTGGGGGGCGTGGGCCGCGATGAGGGCGGCCAGCCCGGCATGCAGCGCGCCCAGGCGCTCGCTCACCGGGGCCTTGGGGTCGGTGCGGATGGTCCCGGCATCGACCAGGGTGGCCTGCCCCGAGCGCTCCCGCACCAGGCCGTAGCCGGTGCAGCGCGAACCAGGGTCGATGCCCAGCACCACCAGCCCCGCGTCAGTCATGGCGCATCAGGCTTCCAGCTCGGCCATGACCTCGTCGGAGAGGTCGAAGTTGGCGTGCACCTTCTGGACGTCGTCGTTGTCCTCCAGGGCGTCGATGAGCCTGAGCATCTTGGCGCC
>CAZNSV010000651.1:0-1621 GCA_964575775.1 uncultured Desulfovibrionaceae bacterium | reverse complement strand
GCGCTCACGCCGCAGACGGGGGCTGTCGGCCGTCTGCCGGGGAGCCTCAGAGCACGCCGTCGGTGCCGTAGAGGTCGGTGAACTTCTGACGCAAGCGGCCCATGGCCTGGGAGTGCAGCTGCGACACGCGCCCCTCGGTGATTTCCATGACTTCCGCCACTTCCTTCATGTTCAGCTCGTCGCCGTAGTACAGGGACAAGACCATCTTCTCCCTGGGCGTGAGGGTGTCGATGAGCCCGGCCACCTTGTCCACGATCTCCTGCAGGGCCGTGGCCTTGTAGGGCTCGTTGTCCACGTGGGACTGGTGCTCGGTGGAAAACGTCTCCTGGATGGCGTCCAGGTTCAGGCAGAGCTGGTTCTGCAGGGCCTCGAGCCCCAGCCGCACCTCCTTCTCGCTCAAGCCGGTCTGCCGCTGCAGGTCCTCCTCGCTGGCGCTGCGGCCGTGCTGGTTCTCGTAGCGGCGGATGGCCTCCTCCAGGGTGCGCACCCGGTGCCGCAGCCCCCGGGAGAACCAGTCCATGCGCCGCAGTTCGTCCAGCATGGCGCCCTTGATGCGGTTCTCGGCGTAGGTCTCGAACTTGATGCCCAGGGACGCGTCGAACTTGCCCAAGGCCTCCACAAGTCCCACGGTCCCGGCGCTGATCAGGTCGTTGAGCTCCACGTTCTTGGGGAGCTTGGCCTTCATGCGCAGGGCAAGGTACTTGATCTTGGGCGCGTAATGCTTGGCGATGGCCTGGCGATCGCCCGCATCGAACTCCTCCCAGGTCTGCTCGCCCGCGTTGAGTCTATCCCACGCGTTCATGCTGGAAGAGGAGTTTTTTCCAGAAAAATTTGATGTTTCCATCGAGGTTGGAGGCCACGGGCCAGGTTTGGATTGTCTTGGCCGCCTGGACCACGGCCAGGCTGGCGGGAGTCTTGGGATCCAGATGCAGGAACGGCGTCTGACGGATCACGGCCCGCTTCACCTGAGGGTCTTGCGGGATAAATCCAACGAGGTCAAGGGATACCCCGTCCAGAAAGTGCTCCCCGGCCTCGTGCAACCGCATGAAGACCTCCTTGGCGGTCCGCGGGTCCGGCGCCATGTTCACCAGCACCTTGAAGCGCTCCACCCCGTGCTGCAGCTTGAGTACCTTGATCAGGGCGTAGGCGTCGGTGAGGGAGGTGGGTTCGGGGGTCATGACCACCACCCGCTCCTGCACGGCCAGGTTGAAGTAGATCACGCTGTCGTTGATGCCCGCGCCGGTGTCCACGATGAGGTAGTCCACCTTGTCCTCAAGATAGTCCATGGACTCCAGCAGGTCCAGCTTCTGCCCCGTGCTCAGGGCCAGCATCTCCCCCACCCCGGAGGAGGCGGGCAGGATCTTGAAGCCGTAGGGGGTGTCGCAGAGGATGTCCTTGAGGCTGGCCCCCTCGTGGAAGAGGTGGAACAGGTTCTTCTGAGGCGTGAGCCCCAGCACCACGTCCACGTTGGCCAGGCCCAGGTCCGCGTCCAGGAGCACCACGCGCTTGCCCATGGCGCTCAGGCTGCAGGCCAGATTCACGGAGAGGTTGGTCTTGCCCACGCCCCCTTTCCCGGAGGTCATGGAGAAAACCAGCGGCATGCCGGAGTTCATAGTGTCAG
>CAZNSV010000650.1:0-1622 GCA_964575775.1 uncultured Desulfovibrionaceae bacterium | reverse complement strand
CTTTTAACCCGGCCGGCGACCGGCTCGCCACCGCCAGCGACGACGCCACGCTCATCATCTGGAACGCCCAATCCGGCCGGGCCGTGCGCACCCTGGCCGCCGAGTTCGGCCTGGACATCGACCCCGGGGCCCGCATCGCCGAGTTGTCCATGGGCGAGCGCCAGCAGGTGGAAATCATCAAGCTGCTCTACCGGCACAGCCGCGTGCTCATCTTCGACGAGCCCACCAGCGTGCTCACCGAGATCGAGGCCGCCCGGCTTTTCGACTCCATGCGCGCCATGGCCGCCCAGGGCAAGGCCATCGTCTTCATCAGCCACAAGCTCGAAGAGGTCCTGGCCATTGCCGACGACATCGCCATACTCCGGCGGGGGCGCGTGGAAGCAGTCATGCCCCGCAACCAGGTCACTTCCAAGGCCGACCTGGCCTGTCGCATGGTGGGGCGCGAGGTGCTGCTGCAGGTGGACAAGCAGCCCGTGTCCCCGGGCCGGACCGTGCTCGAGATCCGCAACCTCACGGCCGAGGGACTCAAGGGCCTGAGCCTCACGGTGCACCAGGGCGAGATCGTGGCCGTGGTGGGCGTGGCGGGCAACGGCCAGAAGACCCTGGTGGAAATGGTCTGCGGCATGCGCAAGCCGCCCATTGACACCGTGTTCATCCTGGACAAGCCCTGGCGCAAGTTTTTCGCCACCCTGTCCTGGAAACGCTCCCTGTCCTACGTGCCGGAAGACCGGCTGGGGCTGGCCGTGGCCGAGCAGCTGGACCTGACGGACAACCTGCTCCTCACCACGCGCAAGGGCTTCACCAAGGGGCTCTGGCTCAACCGCAAGCGCGCGGAGCAGACCATGACCGAGCTCATGGAAAAGCACGACATCGCCGCGGGCAAGGTCCAGAGCCTGGCCTGGCAGCTCTCCGGAGGCAACCTGCAGAAGGTGGTCATCTCGCGCGAGCTGTTCCGCCGCCCGGCCCTGGTGGTGGCCGAGCAGCCCACCCAGGGGCTGGACATCGCCGCCACCGAGGCGGTCTGGAACCACCTGCTGCGCACCCGCTTCCGCTCCGGCATCCTGCTGGTCACCAGCGACCTCAACGAGGCCCTGCAGCTGGCCGACCGCATCGCCGTGATCTTCGACGGCCGCTTCATGGACGTGTTCGACGCCTCGGACGCCGCCAAGGTGGCCAACCTCGGCCTGCTCATGGCCGGGGTGGACCCCGCCGCCGAGGCCTGAGCCGGCCGCCCCTTTCCGCTGTTTATCGCGGGCCCCCACTTGTAGGGCTGTTCAAAAAGGCCTATTATCGCCACTATGAGCTTGGGAATTGCCGCGTCCGCTGGCGCGGCCCCGCGGTCCGCCCCTTGCGGCGCGCTGCCGAGTGGGCACCCCGAGTTCCGGGCCCGGCGGCCTGTTTCCGCAGGCGCTCCTTCCATCCGCCACGCACTGGGGGGTCTTTTCATGCTCCATCCGCGCTCCGCTGCCGCAATCCCGCGCCCTGGCGACCTGTCCCTGCCGCTTCGGGTGCTGCTTGCGGCCATGGCTCTTTGTCTCTGCACTCTGGCGGGGCACGACGCCACTGCCTCGGATATCTACGTCTGGAAAGACGAGCACGGCGTGCTGCAGATGCGCGACAAG
>CAZNSV010000649.1:0-1623 GCA_964575775.1 uncultured Desulfovibrionaceae bacterium | reverse complement strand
CTGCTCCTGGCGCACCAGGACGGGGCCTTTGTCTCTGCCCTGCACGTAGGTTGGCGGGGCAACCGCCTGGGCTTCCCCCAGAGCGCGGTGCAACGCCTCTGCGCCCACTACGGGGTGCGGCCGGAGGAGTTGTTGGCCGTGCGGGGGCCGAGCCTGGGCCCGGCCTGCAGCGAGTTCGTGAACTACGAGCAGGAGTGGGGTCCGACGTTCCGCCCCTTTTATTGTAGCGCCACCCGCACCGTGGACCTCTGGCGCCTGACCCGGGCGCAGTTGCGGGAGGCGGGCCTGCGCCCCGAGCGCATCTTCGGTGTGGACCTCTGCACCTACAGCCTGCCTGAGCTGTTCTTTTCCTACCGCCGCGACAAGACCCAGGGCCGTCAGGCCGCGGTGATCTGGCTGGAGTGATGTCGGGCCCCTGACCGGCGCTCAGGAGGTTTTGCCAAACCCGGGCGCTCGTGCTATCTCTCGCGTATAGAAAAAATCTCTGCGCAGGAGGCAGCTATGGCGACCATCATCTATGGCAAGGCCGGTTGACCCTACACCAGCAACGCCCGTGCGGCGTACCCGGAGCACGAGTACCGGGACGTGAAGCAGAGCCCGGCCCACATGCAGGCCATGCTGGAACACAGCAAGGGGCAGCGCAAGGTGCCGGTGATCGTGCAGGACGGCGCGGTCACGGTGGGCTACGGCGGCACCTGAGGGGTTTGAGCTCCGGCCGGTCGGCCGGAGACCGCAGCGGTTTCGCAGCAGCAACGACCAGGCCCTGCCCGGTCCCCACAGCAGGGGGCGGGCAGGGCCTGTGTGTTATGGTGTGTCTTGGCCCTGCAGCGCCTCCCAAAGGAGAAAAGTGTGGGCCGAGGGTTGACGGCGCAGGCTTTCCCCGGCCGCAGCCAGGAGTTCGTCGGCGCACTGCAGCAGGTCCGGCCGGGCGCAGAGCCGCCCCAGCCGCTGCAGCACCAGGCAGGCCACGGAATTGCCCGAGGGCAGGGCCCCGTCGTAGAAATCCTTGGGGCGGCAGAGCAGTTGTTCGCCGGTGCGGGGGCTGGTCATGAAGAGCCCCCCGCCCTGGGTGTCTCGGAACAACTCCAGCATCAGGTCGCAGAGCTCCAGGGCCGTTTGCAGGTCCTGCGCGCCCTGGGGATTGCCCAGCGCGGTTTCCGTTTCCGCCAGTTCCACCAGCCCCCAGCAGAAAAAGGCGTAGTCCTGCTGCAGGGCCGGGATTCCGGCCTGCCCCTTGCGATAGCGACGCAGCAGGGGGCGGGCGTCCGGGTTCAGACCCTCGGGCGGATCCGTGCGCAGGGTCCCCAGCACGAAGTCCGCCAGCCCCCGGGCCAGTTCCAGGCAGTCGCTGTCCGGCAGGAGGCGCGCGCCTCTGGCCAGGGCGGCCAGGAGCAGGCCGTTCCAGTCCACCAGAATCTTGTCATCGAGCAGGGGGCGCACGCGGCCTGAGCGCAGGGCGTAGAGGGCCTGGCGCGCCTTTGCCCAGCGGCGGTCCAGCTCGTCTTCCGGGAGCTGCAGCCGCCGGGCTGCCGCGGACAGGGGCTCGGAGAAGTGCAGGATGTTCTGCCCCGTGGCGGTGCCGTGGGCCTCGTCGCGGAAGTTCCCGTCGGGCGAGCAGCCCAG
>CAZNSV010000648.1:0-1632 GCA_964575775.1 uncultured Desulfovibrionaceae bacterium | reverse complement strand
CGCTTGCAGCATCGGCATTACACGGACCGCGAGGGCGTGGCTCGTGTTGCTGTGGAGGTCGTGGCGCAGCGGCTCACGGCCCTGGACTCCCGGCCGCAATGGATGGCGAGCAGGGACAATGGCGAGGCCCGGAACGGCACACAAGCGTGCCAAACAATGCAACAATAGCAGGAGGAAGCCATGCAGATTCAGGACATCTGGGAACTTGAGGTGGAGTATCTGGCCCAACAGTGGCAGCCGCTGTTCGTCAAAGAGGTCATGACCCATTACCACAAGCGGATGCGGGCCCTGCGCTCACCCAAGGCTGCCTTTGCCGAGGTGTACGAGCGCTTTTTCTTGAACCCCAGCGCGGAGGGTGCGCACCAATGAGCGAATACGCACACCACGAGGCTCCAGCCCGAAGCCCCGGTTCCACCCAGGAATCGGGGCTTTCGTGTTTCTTGGACCTGGAGCGGGCGGCCAGCAGGACACCACGGGCCTTCGTGGCCAACCTGCTGAGCCCAGAGGAGCTGAAGAGGGTCAGGGCCCTCCCGTACGGCCCCCAACACCCTGTGGCGAACGATCGGCGCCTGATGTGCCTTGGCCTGGCCAAAGCGGCCCTGGGCAAGGTGGTGGCTACCAAGGCCGCCTGGGAGGCCGTCTGGCAGGAGCGCTACGAGATCAGACGCGGCAACGACAGACGTCCGCTGAAGCTGGTGCAGGTCCTGGAGGCTCGCAGCCACCGCGAGGCCATGACCACCGCCTGGAACATCGCCAGGCAGGATGTTGGCCGTCGCTGGCAGTACCACCTCGTCCAGATGGGCGAAGAGCCGCAGTGGACGATCTTCCTGCCGCCCCCACGCCAGTGGGATGATTTTGCACCGCGCCCCTATGTCCTTGAAATCCAGAAGCTCTCAACTTGAAGGAGACCGCCATGAAGACACACTATGCCTGCCCGCCCGCCTCACGCCTCGCTGCGGAGTTGGACCTGACTATGGATGCCGCCATGCAGCTGCGCGCCGTGATCAAGGGGCGCATCGACCCCGCAACGTTCGAGACCGTGCGCACGTGGATCGGCCAGTGCCACCACGAGCCGGCGCACATTGAGCAGGTGTTGTGCGCCGCCAACGAGATCATGAAGGGCTTCGGCATTGAGGTCATCCGCTCCAGCAAGACCTGGCAGCAGTTCTGGTGCGATGCTCGCTATGTCTACATCAACGCTGGTGACGTCTACGTGCCCACGCTGGTCTTCAACACCCTGTCTCAGACCTTCAGCATTGCCTGCATGGCCGACCTTGCAGACCGTCTCGCCACTGCTGGTGAGTTGGCCTAGCACCTACACCGAAACACTATGCACAAGAGAAACATGATGGAAGCTTACGCGTTCTGCGGATTGCTTTGGCTCGTAGTCATCTGCATCTGGTTGCGGATTCGCTAGCCCGCCCTACAACAGAACGCGCAAGAAGGCCCCCGGGATTCCGTCTCGGGGGCCTTCTTGCGTCCAAACCCCAAGGAGAAAAGCCATGTCGGGACAGAACACGATTTACGAAATGATCACCGAGCGCGTCATCACCCTTCTTGAGCAGGGAACAGTCCCTTGGCGCAAGCCCTGGACAGGGGGCAGCAGCAGCGACATGCCCATGAATTTGGTCA
>CAZNSV010000647.1:0-1639 GCA_964575775.1 uncultured Desulfovibrionaceae bacterium | reverse complement strand
GGGTAAGGTCCCGGCCGGAACCGGGAAGCAGGCCATGAAGGGTGGGAACGTGCCCCTGCAGACGTTCGTCGAGGACGACCGCCAGCAGCGGGCCTCCCTGCTCCTGCGCGACGTGGCCTATGTCATCGAGGCCCATTTCGAGTTCACGGGCAGCGAGGACCGCAACGAAGGCAAGCACCTGGACAGTTTCAACCGCCGGGCGGCCAAGGGCAGCTGTTTCCACCGCCCCTATCTGGGGTGCCGGGAGTTCGCGGCCCACTTCGCCCCGGTGGGGGAACTTCCGGTCTCTGAACTGGCCGGTGAGCCGGACAAGGACCTGGGCTGGATGCTCTACGACATCGACTTTGCCCAGGACAACACGCCGCTCTTCTACCGCCCCACACTGTGTAAAGGCGTCATCGACGTGGCCCGGTACGCGCCAAAGGGGGCCGCATGATCCTGCAGGAGCTGAGTGCGTATTATGAGCGGCTGGCCCAGGACCCGGAACAGACCGAGGTCCCTGCCTATGGCTTCAGCCGACAGGGTATCCACTTTTGCCTGGTCTTGAACCAGGATGGAGAATTGATCGGCAGCCCCAGGGATCTCCGAAACGGCAAGCAGGCAAAGCAGTTGGAAGTACCCATGGCCGTGAAGAAATCCGTCAATATTCTTCCCAACTTCCTGTGGGAAAATACCGGGTATGTGCTCGGGGCAGACGCCAAGGGCAAACCACAACGCAGCGCCGAGACCTTTGCCGCCTTCAAGCAGCTGCACCATGAAATCGGCGACAACGTAAATGATGTCGGGATGCAGGCGGTCCTGCGCTTTCTCGATGCCTGGGACCCCATGCAGGCTGCCACACTGCCCCTTTGGTCGGAGATGGTCGGCTTGAACCTCGTTTTCATGCTCGATGGTGAAAACCTGTTCATCCACCAACGCGAGGCTGTCCGTAAAGCCTGGTTGAAGCACTTCACCGACAGCGAAGACAAACCAACCGGATATTGCCTCGTCACCGGCCAAGAGGCCCCTGTCAGTACCCTTCATGCCGCCATCAAAGGAATCATGGGTGCCAAATCCACTGGCGCTTCAATGGTTTCCTTCAATGCTCCAGCTTTTGAGTCCTACTGCAAGGAGCAAGGTGCCAACGCCCCCGTGAGCGAAGCGGCGGCCTTCGGCTACACCACGGCCCTCAACCACATGCTGCGCAAGGGCAGCGCCCAGAAGGTCCAGATCGGGGATGCCGCCACCGTATTCTGGACCGAACGCCCCAGTCCGGTGGCGGAGGCCATGGCCGACATCCTGACCTGGGGCTTCACGGAACTGGAAGCCGAGGCCAACGAGCAGGAGCAGGAGCGCCTGCCCCCACACTGCGCGGCCCTGCTCAAGGATTTGCGCCACTTCTTCGCGGCAGTGCGCAAGGGGCGGCAGCCACACCCCCTCGAGGACGGCGGCAACCCCTTCTTCATCCTGGGCCTGGCTCCCAATGCCGCGCGCATCGCCATCCGCTTCTGGCACGTCAGCACCGTGCAGACCATGGCCGAACGCATCGCCCTGCACTTCAGCCAAATGGCCCTGGTCAAGAACTTCGACAAGGAACCGGATTGCCCTTCCCTCTGGGCACTGCTGAAGGAAACCGCGGCCCAGGGCGACACCAAGAACA
>CAZNSV010000646.1:0-1649 GCA_964575775.1 uncultured Desulfovibrionaceae bacterium | reverse complement strand
GAAGCGCATCTCGGCCAGGTCCGCCAGCAGCAGGCTGCCGCGCAGGGCCGGGGCCTGCCCCGCCAGGATGCGCAGCAGTTCCGCCGCCTGCAGGGAGGCCGCGAAGCTCACCGTGGGGGCCAGCACCCCCTGCAACACCTCGCTGCCCTGCCGCGCGCCGCTCATGAACTCACCCAGACCGGTCTCCCCCGGCCAGGTGCTGCTCACCAGGGCGCTCCAGCCCGAGACGCCCGCCGAGACCAGGGGCACCTGCGCCTGCGTGGCCAGGCGCTGCAGCTCCAGCCGGTACTCCGCTCCGCCCAGACAGTCGGCCACCACCTGCACCCCGGCCAGCAGCCCCGGCGTCACCCGTTCCGGCACGGCCCGCACCGCCACCAGGGGGTTGAGCAGGGCGGCCCGCTCCAGGGCCACCTGGGCCTTGTTCCGCCCCAGGCTCTGCGGGGTGCAGAGCAGTTGCCGGTTGGCGTTGCTGGGCTCGAAGCTGTCCGAGTCGCAGGCGATGATCCGCCCCACTCCGCCGCGCACCAACTGCTCCAGCACCTGCCCCCCCAGGCCGCCGCAGCCCGCCAGCAGCACCGTGGCACGGGCCAACCGGGCCTGCTCCACCGTGTTCAGGGTTCCGGCGTTGCGCACATAGCGCAGGGGGCATTCCCCGGCCTCCAGGGCCAGGGCCGTCTCCTCCTGGACGCCGCGGCCCGAGCGCGCTGCCCGCTCCAACAACAGGGCATCGCTCAGCCCGGCGTCCGCTGGTGTTCGACCGTCCGCGTTCATTGTCCGCTCCGGTAGAAGTAGGTGGTGTTGGCGCTGGGGACCACGGCGATGCGCACCCCAGGTCCGAGCTCGGCCAGCCAGCGGTCCACGGTGGCCTGGGCCTCGCCCTTGCTCAGGTGGCACTCGGCCAGGGCCTCGGCGCTCAGGTCCGAATCCACCACCACGGTGAAGCGCGTGAGGGTGCGCGAGAACAGGAAAGCCTTGTGCGCGCCCATGCGGAACCCATGCTCCGCGAAGTCCTCCATCTGCGCCTGGGGGCAGGAGAACCGCCGCACGTAGTCGTGATAGAGGTGGTCGCCCACGCCCTGACCGCAGGCGGCCAGGAGCAGGATGCGCCCGCCCTCGGCCGCGCACTGGGAAGCCAGGTTCAGCCCCTTTTGCGCCTGGTAGAGGCAGATGTCCTTGGGCTCGCCCCCGCAGGAAGCCAGCACCACGTCGTAGGGGCGTTCCAGGGGCAGGCCGTAGACCTGCTCGGACACGGCGGCCCCGGCGCGCAGACAGGCCTCGGGCTCGCCCACGAAGAGCCCTACGGCCTGCTTGGCCGGATTCAGGCTCACGTTCACGGCCAGGTCGATGCCGATGAGCCGCCCGGCCTCGTTGATGTCCAGGCGGGTGGGGTTGTCGGCGATGTTGCCCACCCGGGCCGCCGGATCGGCCATGAGGCTGTGGTTGTGCTGGATCATGGCCTTGGAGGCGCAGCCGATGGCCACGCCCTTGGCGCCCCCGGTCATGCCCTGGAACTGGTGCGGATCCACCATACCGATGACCAGCTTGAGCTCGGCCGTGGCATACTCGGCGTTGATCTCCACGGGCGTGCCCCGGCTGGTGGTGCCGAAGGAATGCAGGGGCGAGGCCAGGGCATCGTGGGACACCACCCG
>CAZNSV010000645.1:0-1659 GCA_964575775.1 uncultured Desulfovibrionaceae bacterium | reverse complement strand
CAGGAATGGCTGAAGAGGAAAGAGCAAAATGAGGCATAACAAATCCGGACGCAAGCTCGGCAGGACCTGGGAGCACCGCAAAGCCCTGTTTCGCAACATGGCCAAGTCCCTGCTGATCCACGGCCGCATCCGCACCACCGAGGCCAAGGCCAAGGAACTGCGCAAGGTCGCCGAGAAGCTCATCACCCTGGCTCTGCGCAATGACCTGCACTCCCGTCGTCTGGCCTTTCAGGTCCTGGGCGACCACGCGCTGGTCAAGACACTGTTCGATGAAGTTGCCCCCCGCTTTGCCGGTGTGCCCGGCGGGTATACCCGCATCGTGAAGATGGGCCTGCCCCGTCGCGGCGATTGCGCGCCCATGGCCTTCATCGAATTCACCCGCGCCCCCGGCGAGACTCCGGCTCCGGCCAAGGTCAAGGCGCAGCCCGCTGCTGCCGTTGCCCCCCAGCCCGCTGCCGCGCCTGTGGCCACACCCGAAGCGACCGCGCCCGAAGTCGAGGCCGCCGCTCCTGAGACCGAGACCGCTGCTTCTGCAGGCGATGAGCCCATTGAGGCCACGCCCGACGAGAGCGCCGAAAAGAAAGCGTAACAGTGCAAAGCAGGCCTTCGGGCCTGCTTTGTTTTTGGAACCCCATGGAGTATCGTCGTCTCGAGGCCTTCTGCAAGGTCTATGAATGCCGCAGCTTCTCCCGCGCCGGGGAGCAGTTGTTCCTGTCCCAGCCCACCATCAGTGCCCATGTGGCTGCCTTGGAAAAGGATCTGGACGTCAGGCTTTTCGACCGCATGGGCCGCTTGATTCTCCCTACTGCCGCCGCGGATGTCCTCTACAAACACGCCCAGGATGCCTTCCTGAGTCTGACCACCGCCAAAGGCGAGATCCGGCTCCTGCAGGAGCGCGTGGCCGGCGTGTTGGAGCTCGGGGGCAGCACCATCCCGGCCAACTACCTCCTGCCTGGACTCCTGGCCCTGTTCGTCAAGCGTTACCCCGAGGTCACCATCGATCTGCGGGTGGGCGACACCGAGACCATGATCAAGGCCGTGTTGGACGGGGATCTGCCCCTGTCCGTGGTTGGGGGGCAGCGTCCCGATCTGCCGGAACTGCATTTCACCCCGGTCCTGCGCGACGAACTGGTGCTGATTGCCGCCGCTGAAGCGCTGCCAGAGCTCAAGCGCAGCACGCCCCCGCAGTTGTTGCAGCTGCCCTGGGTCCTGCGGGAGCAGGGCTCCGGCACCCGCAAGGCTTTTGAACAGGGGCTCCTGGCCGTCGGCGTGGACCCCCGGCTCCTGCGCGGCGTGATCAGCGTGGGCAGCACCCAGGCCGTGCTGCGCTGCGTCAAGGCGGGCATGGGCGTGGCCGTCACATCCCGTTTCGTGGTGCGCGAGGAACTGCAGACCGGGTCCTTGCGCATCATTCCCTGTCCGGGCTTGGCCCTGGAGCGCTCCTTCTATTGCGTCCGTCTCGAGCGGCGCTCCCTCTTCCCTGCTGCAGCCCAGTTCCTGCACTTCCTCGACGAGCAGTTGGACGCCCTGACCCACGCCTGATTTTCAGCCTGGAGCCAGCCTCTTCCTTGTGTGCTGTCCGCACAAATCATAGCTATGAATTGTGCGGAGGACCGCGAACTGAAAAGCGCGGTTTCCAGTTCGCTCACGCCGCCATCG
>CAZNSV010000644.1:0-1664 GCA_964575775.1 uncultured Desulfovibrionaceae bacterium | reverse complement strand
ATCACCAGGTCCGCCATGGCCCGACAGCGGGCGCAGGGCGGCTCGTCGCCCACGTCGTGCAGCACCTTGATCTGCAGGCAGGGCGGTTCGTCCGCGTCCGTGGCCTGCAGCAGCCGCTGCATCACGTCCAGGGTCTCGGCGCGCCGGGTCTCCAGGTCCACGAAGAAGGCATCGACCGCCGCCTGCGGCGCGTGGTGCTCCTCGAAGAGCAGCCAGACCACCTGCCCTGAGATCCGCTTGAACAGCGGGTGCTGCTGCAACAGTTCCTTGTCCTGCATACCGGCTCCCGGGCTTGTTTCCGCCCCTTGCTCAGGATTGCTCCACACCCTCGGGCCCGAGGTTGCGGCAGATGGGCCAGACCTCATCGATGTGCTCGATGAAGCTGACCTTGATCCTGCGCCGCAGGTCCGCGGGGATGTCCACCAGGTCCTTGGCGTTGCGCTTGGGGATGACCACCTCGCGTTTGTCGTTGGCCATGGCGGCCAGAATCTTTTCCTTGATGCCGCCCACGGGCAGCACGCGCCCCCGCAGGGTGATCTCGCCGGTCATGGCCAGGTCCGCCCGCACGGGTTTGTTGGTCAGGGCCGAGACCAGGGCCACCACCAGGGTGATGCCCGCGGAGGGGCCGTCCTTGGGCGTGGCGCCGGAAGGCACATGGATGTGGATGTCGTGCTTTTCCAGGAAGTCGGTCTCGATGCCCAGCTTTTCGGCCCGGGCGCGGGCGTAGCTCATGGCGGCCTGGGCGCTTTCCTTCATCACGTCGCCCAGCTTGCCGGTGAGGATCAACTGCCCCTTGCCGGGCATGGTGCTGGCCTCGATGTGCAGGATCTCGCCGCCGTGAGGCGTCCAGGCCAGGCCCACGGCCACGCCCGGGGGCAGGATCTTTTCGTTCTCGTCGTCCAGATAGGTCGGCGGTCCCAGGAGTTTTTGCAGCAGGGCGTAGGTGACGGTGAAGGGTCCCTTTTCGCCTTCGGCCTTGCGCCGGGCCAGCTTGCGGCAGATGCTGGCCAGCTCCCGGTCCAGATTGCGCAGCCCGGCCTCGCGGGTGTACTCGCGGATGATACGCCCCAGCACGGCGTCGGAGAGCTTGATCTCGCTCAACCTGAGGCCGTTCTCCTTGGCCTGGCGGGGGATGAGGAACCGCCTGGCGATCTTGACCTTTTCCTGCTCGGTGTAGCCGGGAATGCGGATGGTTTCCATGCGGTCCAGCAGGGCCGGAGGGATGGTGTCCAGCACGTTGGCCGTACAGATGAACATGACCTTGGAGAGGTCGAAGGGCACGTTGAGGTAGTGGTCGCTGAAGCTGAAGTTCTGTTCGGGGTCCAGGACCTCCAGCAGGGCTGATGAAGGGTCGCCACGGAAGTCGGTGCCCACCTTGTCGATTTCGTCGAGCATCATCACCGGGTTACGGGTGCCGGTCTGCTTGATGCCCTGGATCACGCGGCCGGGCATGGCACCGATGTAGGTGCGGCGGTGGCCGCGGATCTCGGCTTCGTCACGCATGCCCCCCAGGGACATGCGGTGGAACTTGCGCCCCAGGGCCCGGGCGATGGAGCGCCCAAGGGAGGTCTTGCCCACGCCCGGAGGCCCCACGAAGCAGAGGATGGGGCCCTTCATGGCGGGGTTGAGCTTGCGCACCGAGAGGTATTCCAGGATGCGCTCCT
>CAZNSV010000643.1:0-1671 GCA_964575775.1 uncultured Desulfovibrionaceae bacterium | reverse complement strand
CACAACGCGGTGGAGTATTTCGTCAGCTATTACGACTACTACCAGCCCGAAGCCTATATCCCGCAGTCGGACACCTTCATCGAGAAGGATTCGTCCATCAACGACAACATCGACAAGCTGCGCCACGCCGCGACCCATGCGCTGCTCACCCGGCGCGACGTGGTCATCGTGGCCTCGGTTTCCTGCATCTACGGCCTGGGGTCGCCGGAGTATTACGCCAAGATGGTCATACCCATCGAGGCGGGGCAGCGGCTGGAGAGCACCAAGCTCATCGCCCGGCTGGTGGAGGTGCAGTACGAGCGCAACGACTTCGACTTCCATCGCGGCACCTTCCGGGTGCGGGGCGACGTGCTGGAGATCATCCCGGCCTATCACCACGAGCGGGCTTTGCGCCTGGAGTTCTTCGGCGACGAGTTGGAGGCCATTCGCGAGGTGGACCCCCTCACGGGCGAGGTCCTGGGCTCCCTGGCCAAGACCGTGATCTATCCGGCCAGCCACTACGTGTCGGACCGCGAGAACCTGGCCCGGGCCATGCGCGACATCCGCGACGAGCTCGGCGAGCGGCTCAGGGAGCTGCGCGCGGCCAACCGGCTGGTGGAGGCCCAGCGGCTCGAGCAGCGCACCATGCTCGATCTGGAGATGATCGAGGAGCTGGGCTACTGCACGGGCATCGAGAACTATTCGCGGCATCTGGACGGTCGCGGGGCGGGATTGCCCCCAGCCACGTTGCTGGACTATTTCCCCAAGGATTTTCTGCTCTTCGTGGACGAGTCCCATATCAGCATCCCCCAGGTGAACGGGATGTTCAAGGGCGACCACTCGCGCAAGAGCACCCTGGTGGAGTACGGGTTCCGGCTGCCCTCGGCCCTGGACAACCGCCCCCTGATGTTCGACGAGTTCCTGGCGCGCATCAACCAGACGGTGTACGTCTCGGCCACCCCGGCGGATTGGGAGCTGGAACGCTCCCAAGGACTGGTGGTGGAGCAGATCATCCGCCCCACCGGGTTGGTGGATCCGGAAGTGGAAGTGCGCCCCACCAAGGGGCAGATCGAGGATTTGCTGGGCGAGTGCAAGGCCCGGGCGGCGCGGGGCGAGGGGGTGCTGGTGACCACGCTGACCAAGCGCATGGCCGAGGACCTCACCGAGTACTGCGTGAACATGGGGCACGCGGCGCGCTACCTGCACTCGGACATCGACACCCTGGAGCGGGTGGCCATCATCCAGGCCTTGCGGGCCGGGGAGTTCCACACCCTGGTGGGCATCAACCTGCTGCGCGAGGGGCTGGACATCCCGGAGGTCTCCCTGGTGGCCGTGCTGGACGCGGACAAGGAGGGCTTCCTGCGCTCCACGCGCTCCCTGATCCAGACCTTTGGCCGGGCCGCGCGCAACGTGCAGGGGCGGGTGCTGCTCTACGCGGACCGCGTCACGGCCTCCATGGCGGCGGCCATGGACGAGACCCGCCGCCGTCGGGAGCGCCAGGTGGCCTACAACCAGGAGCACGGCATCAGCCCCCGCAGTATCGTCAAGCCCATGCACAACATCCTGCAGGCGGTCTACGCCCAGGGCAAGGCGGCGCCGTCGGAGGAATACGCGGTGGCGGAAGCGGCGGCTGCCTATGGCGAGGCGGGAGGGGCGCTGCCCCTGGATCCCAAGGTCCTGGCCCGGGAGATC
>CAZNSV010000642.1:0-1675 GCA_964575775.1 uncultured Desulfovibrionaceae bacterium | reverse complement strand
CACCGGGTATTCTTCCAGCGGGGTGCGCTTGCCGTAGCCCAGTTCCGTCACCGTGAGGAGCGTGTTGCCCGCCTCGACGATCTCCGCGCCCACCACCGCGTCCTCGCCCAGACAGTTGTTCTCCTGCCCCAGGCTGAAACGCTGGTCGTCGGGGATGCGCACCTTCTGCAGGGTGCAGGGTTCCACGTCCACGGGCACGCCGCCCAGGCTGTCGGAGAGCAGGGTCTGCAGCCCCAGGGCCGAGCGCGGCCACTGGCTGAAGAGTCCGATGTAGCGCAGCAGCCGGATGGGGCGCATGATGCGGTTGCGCAGCTCCGGCAACCCCAGGCCGCAGAGGCAGAACAACCGTTCCAGGTAGTCCTGGTCGTGCTCCTCCACCAGCTTGATGAGCAACCGGTACTTGGTCCAGGCCCGGATGAGCAGCGGATAGAGGGGGGTGTTGACGATGTCGATGAAGTCCCGGACCACGGAGACGTCGTCGGAGGCGTCGTCGAGCAGCTCTTCAGTGTAGAAGGTGGGCAGGGGCGAGGAGGAGCCGTAAAGCCCGAGGAAGGTCGCGGTGATGCGATACCGGATGCATTCGTCCTCGGTGCAGAGCTCCTGCATGTCGGTCATGTCCGTGCCGGGAAAGGCCAGGGACAGGGCCGGGCGGACCCGCAGATTGTCGTTGAGGAAGCGCAGCTCGTCCTGCATGCCCTCGCGCCCCGCGAAGTACCGCAGCAGGCGGACGGCCTGGAAAAAGGCGTAGGCCGGGGTCTTCTGCAGCAGGTCCTCCTTGATGGAGGGCAGCGTGCTGTCGGGGCTCAGAGCAGGAGTCTGTCGCCTATCCGCATCGGCCATTTGTAGGTCTCTCCGCTATGCTGGTCGTCGAGGGAAGTGAGGGTGAAGCTGTTGATGCTGGAGTAGCCGGCCAGGAAGCGGTCCAGGACGGTGCCGAAGAGGAAGAGGTCGCCGTAGCTGGCGAAGTTGGCACCGTTGGCCTTGATGGTCAGGCGTCGGCCGCGCATCATCTGCCCCCTGACCAGACGGTCGGCGGTAACGGCGGCGATGTCGGCCAGGCCGTCCACGCGCTTGTTGTTGGCCACCACTGCGGCGCGGTTGCGGGTGTCGGGGAAGATGTAGAGCCGCAACAAGGCCTTGAGGTTTTCGGCATTACAGAGCGACAGATAGTTCAGGGAGAGGTGGGACAAGAGCCGCCAGAGCAGATCCTTGCCGATGGGCGGCTGCACCGCCGCCGTGGGCGGGTGGATGTTGCGAAAATCCAGCATGCTGGGCGAGGTCTCCGTGGGCTGGGAGATGTCCCCCAGCTGCAGGCTCTCGGCCAGGTGCGCGTTGGTGCACAACAGGTCGATGGACAGGGTTTCGGTCTGGGGCGCGGCGGCGCTGCGCGGGTAGGCCACGGAGAGGTAGACCTCCGTGTGCTCCCCCAGGGGCGAAATGCGGCGGCTCACGCTGTAGATGGCCGCGTCGTCGGTCTGGGCCCCGAACATCTCGAAGGGCACGTAGGTGCGCTGCTTCACGGTGCCTTTGACGAAGCCGATGACCTTGAGCAGGGAGTGGACCTGGTAGTTGCCCCCTTGCTGATCCGCCGGGCGCAGCCGGTACTCGGTGTGGCGGTGGTCCAGGAGGATGGGCTCGGCCGCGTGCTTGTAGACGTTGATGGCCGGAGTGGCGG
>CAZNSV010000641.1:0-1676 GCA_964575775.1 uncultured Desulfovibrionaceae bacterium | reverse complement strand
GCGCTGGTCAAAAGTAAGTGTCGCGCTGGTCAAAAGTAAGTGTCGCGCTACACTTTTTGGCCGCCACCTGCGCGCGCAGCCAGGCGTACCAGGCCTCCAGTCCTTCGCCGCTGCGACAAGACACCTGGAAGATCTCGATATCCTTGTTCAAGGCTCGGGCAAAACGCTCCGCGCGTGCCGTATCGAAATCCACGTAGGGCAGCAGGTCGATCTTGTTCAGGACCATGACCCGGGATTCCGCGAACAGCAGGGGGTACTTCTCGGGCTTGTCGTCGCCCTCGGCCACGGAGAGCAGGGCCACCTTGCAGTCCTCGCCCACCTCGAACTCCACGGGGCAGACCAGGTTGCCCACGTTCTCGATGAACAGGATGTCCAGCCCCTCGAGGTCCAGGCTGGCCAGGGCGTCCATGACCATGCCGCTGTCCAGGTGGCAGCCGCCGCTGGTGTTGATCTGCACGGCCTGGGCGCCGGTGGCGGCCACGCGACGGGCGTCGTTGTCCGTCACCAGGTCTCCTTCCACCACGGCCATCTTGAACTCGTCCTTGAGGTCGGTGAGGGTGCGCTCCAGGAGACTCGTCTTGCCCGAGCCCGGAGAGCTGATGAGGTTGGTCACGAAAATCTTGCGCGCCGCAAAGGTCTGCTTCAGCTGCAGAGCAATGCGGTCGTTGGCTTCCAGTATTTTCCGTACCACGGGGATGTCCATGTGCGCTCCCTATGCGTCCACTTCGATGTGATCGAGATACATTTCCTTACCGCTCAGCACCTTGTGCCCCAGATCCTCGCCGCAGGCCGGACAGGGCATGAGCAGCAACTGCCCCTCCTCGGGTTGGAACTCCAGACCGCAATCGCTGCAGGCCACCAGCAGGGGCACTTCCTCCAGTTCCAACACGGATTGCTCCAGCGGGGTGCCCTTGGTCAGCACCTCCCAGGCAAAGGTCAGGGAGTCGGGCACCAGCTGCGAGAGGCGACCGTACTTCACGCAGACCCGGGTGAGCCGAGCGCCGTCGTGACGCTCCAACTCCTCGCGGACAATGGCCAACAGGCTAGCGGCAATGGACATTTCATGCATGCCCAGGCTGATAGCAGCTACCTGCCCCTGTCGTAAAGCCGAAAGTGCCCGGACCGTCTCTGCCGGGAGCGCTCATTGACTAGCAGGCCGCACCCCTCGGCACGCAACGTGCATTAACACCCACGACAGCGGCCCTCAGTCCGCAAGCCGGTACCGGCCCTGCGCCGGAAAGGAGTACCTCATGCCACAGCCCTTGCTCAGCCTGCTCGTCAGCGTCGTCTTTCTGACAGTCAGCACGCCCCTGCCCGCCCTGGCCGCCGACGGCGCGCTCTGGGGCGTGCATCTCGCCTCCTACCGCACCCCGAGCACGGTACAGAGCGGCTGGGACCAGCTGCGAAAGACCCACGCAGACATCCTGGGCGAACTGGAGCACAGCGTCAGTGAGGTGGACTTACCCGGCAAGGGGCACTTTCTGCGGCTGCTGGCCGGCCCCCTGGGCTCCTGGGAGCAGGCCCAGGCCCTGCAGCAGGCCCTGCAAAGCCGCGGTGTCTGGGCCGAACTGGCGCCCTGCCCCGTGGCGACTCCCACGGCGGCCAGCGTGGCGCAGCCTATGGCAGTCCCGGCTCCCAGCCCGGTGGCCGTGGTCCCGCAGCCCGTGTCGCCCCCG
>CAZNSV010000640.1:0-1680 GCA_964575775.1 uncultured Desulfovibrionaceae bacterium | reverse complement strand
TGCAGGGCGTGCTCGGTGCGCTTGCGCTCCTCGATTTCGCGCTCCAGCAGGGCCACGGCGTCGCGCAGCTGGGTGGTGCGCTCCTGGACAAAACGCTCCATCTCGGCGTGGGAGTAGAGCAGCATGTCCACGGCTTCCTTGCGCTGCGTGATGTCGCGGGCAATGCCCACCAAGCCCAGGCTGCGCCCCTGGGCATCGGCCATGGGCACGCGCACGGCCTCCAGCCAGCGCTGTTGCCCCTGTGCGTCCAGAAGCTGCTCCTCCTCGATGACCCGCTCCCGGCCGCGCATGGCGGCGGCGTCGCGCTCGAAAAGGCGTTGACCCTGCTCGGCGCCCCAGGCGAACCGCTCGTCCTCGCCGTCCAGCTCCTCCAGGGCCCTGCCGCAGGCCCGGGCATAGGCCTGGTTCACGGCCACGTAGCGGTTCCCGGCGTCCTTGAGCCAGACCAGATCCGGGATGTTGTCCAGGATGGCCTTCTGGTAGTCCCGCGCCTGGTTCAGGGCCAGCTCCGCCCGCTTGCGGGCCGTGGTCTCGATGCCCAGCACCAGGAGCACGGCGGAGCCGTCCACGTCCGTCATGGGGTGGGCAAAGGCCTGGAAGCTCCGCCCGTCCGGGTGGGTCCACTCCCACTGGCGTGGCTGGGTGCCTTCGGGGCAGTTCTCGGCCACGCAGACCGGACAGAACAAGGGGCGGTCGGGCACCATGTCGTGGCAGCTGCGGTTGCGATAGGGGCCGAAGGCCTGGCGGAAGGAGCGGTTGGCGTAGCGGATGGTGTGCTGCGCGTCCACGAGCATGACGTAGCCGGGCAGGGATTCCAGGTAGAAGATCTGGCGCTGCTGCTCCCGGCGCAGATTGATGTCCAGCTGCCGCCGTCGGGTGATGTCGCGGCAGATCCAGACCAGACCGGCCTCGGGGTTCCCGGGATCAACAGGCTGCAGGCTGTGCTCGAAGGCCCGGGTATCGGTCTCGTCCTCGAATTCCAGGGGGCGCCCGCTCTCCAGGCACTGGTGCAGGCGCTCCAACCGGGGCGCCACCAGTTCCGGCGGGAACAGGGACTGCACGGGGCGCCCCAGCAGCGCTTCCGGGCTGCGGACCTCCTCCCCGGCCTGGCGCACGGCCGCGGGATTGGCGGCCAGGATGCGGCCCTGGGCGTCGAGGATCAGGGCCGTGTCCCGCAGGGCCAGCAGCAGGGCGCGGCTGCGGTCGTCAGAGGGCGGGGGCGCTTGCACCGGAACAGACTCCTTTTGGGCTGAGCGCCTTGCCCGTGGGGTAGGGCGCGACCTTGGCGCAACCTACGCAAAGGGCGGGCGACTGACAACCCGCGACTCGCCAGGGGAAAAGACCTTTCACCTCTTGCCTGTCCGGCCGGAGCGTGTGATTATCGCGGTTGCGCGGACGAGTGGGCTGCCGCGGCCCCTGTCCGGAGCGAATCCCAGCAGTGCACAAGGACCGAGAACCATGACCGCCATCGCCCCTCTGCCGCCCAGCCGCCTGCGTGCCGGGCAGGACCCCGCAACCCTGGCCTTTGCCGACAGCCGGGGGTATCGGGAATATGCCGCAGCCCAGCCCCAGGGCTTCTGCAACCCGCCTCAACCCCGCGCCCTGCAGGCCCTGGACCTGGGCATGCGCATCGCGGATCGCGGCTACAACATCTTTCTGGCCGGAGAACCCAATCTGGGG
>CAZNSV010000639.1:0-1705 GCA_964575775.1 uncultured Desulfovibrionaceae bacterium | reverse complement strand
GACAAGGACCTGCGGAGCCTGCAGACCGCGGCCAACGAGGCCGTGGTGGACGAGGTGAACACGGTCAACGCCCTGCTCAAGCAGATAGCGGACATCAACAAGCAGCTCAACAGCCACGACATCCCCGGCGTCAACAACGCCAACCAGCTCTTGGACATGCGCGACGCCCTGGTGCGCGAGCTGGCCACCAAGCTGGATGTCAAGGTCATCGACAAGGGCGGCAGCTACGCCCCCAACAGTGCCGTGCTCAGTGTGGGGGCGGACTGGAGCCTGGTCACCACCTCGGGCAAGACCCTGGTTCAGGGCACGGAATACTTCCGCCTGGCCTACGAAGGTCCCCAGGCCTTTGCCAGCCTGAGCAACAGCTCCACCTTCGACGGGCAGATCAGGTTCGACGGCGCCGCGGACTTCGAATACACCATCCAGGTGGTCCAGGCCGGGGGCGTGGCCTCCGACGCCTCGGCCGCCATGTTCCGCGTCTCCATCGACGGGGGGCAGACCTGGCTCAAGGACGAGGACGGCAAGGAGAAGTGGTTCGCGGCCCGCCCCGAGGACATGAAGGTGGATGTCATGGGCGTGCAGATCTGGTTCGACGGCGCCACCCAGCCCCTGACCGCGGGCGACAAGTTCACCGTCATGCCCAAGAACGGCCTCTACTGGTACCAGACCGCGTCCCACAAGGAGAACATCACGCCCCAGATCCGGGCCGACGGCACCGACGACCCCACCAGGCTGGTGGGCGGCTCCCTCACCGCGCTGCTGACCTTCTCCAGTCAATATGTGGGGCAGTATCGCGATAAGCTCGACGCCATGGCCAAGACCCTGATCTGGGAGGTGAACCGCCTGCACAGCCAGGGCGCCGGTCTGACCATGCTCAGCGACACCATGGGCTCCTATTCCGTGGCGCGCACCGACATCGCCCTGGGCGACGACTCCTCGGGCCTGGCCTGGAACACCCGCCTCGAGTCCGGCAACGTGCAGGTCTACATCTACCGCCCCGACCAGAACCACACCCTGTCCTGCGCCTCCTTCGGGCCCCTGGATTTCGGCGGGGGGCAGAACTTCGACCCCTCCGTGCACACCCTGGAGGACGTGCGCAACGCCTTCAACAACACCTTCGGCACCTACCTCACGGCCAGCATCGTGAACAACAGCCTGCGCATCACCGCCAACGACGGCTACCAGTTCGGATTCGGCGCCGACTCCGCAGGCTTGATGGCCGGTCTGGGCATCAACACCTTTTTCAGCGGATCGGGTGTTGGTGATATCGGCATGAACTCGGAAATACTTTATGACAGCAAGCGACTCAATGCGGGGCACATCAACGGCGCCGGGGAATACAATCCCGGCGACAACGGCACCGCCCTGGACGTGGCCACCCTGCGCACCAAGAAGGTGACCATCGTCAGCTCCTTTTCCGCTGGCTCCAACCAGAGCATCCTGGGTTACTATTCCACCCTGGTCTCCACCGTGGGGGGCGACACCGCCAAGGCCTCCTTCAACTACAAGTACAAGCAGGCCCTGGCCACGGACCTCAACAACCAGCAGCAGTCCATCTCGGGTGTGAACCTGGACGAGGAAATGAGCGCCCTCATCAAGTACCAGCATTCCTTCCGCGCCGCGGCCAAACTCATCACCACCGCGGACGAGATGCTCCAGACCATCCTGGGGCTGAAGAACTAGCGACGTAATCCGGCGTCACGGC
>CAZNSV010000638.1:0-1706 GCA_964575775.1 uncultured Desulfovibrionaceae bacterium | reverse complement strand
GCATGGCCGCGACAGGATTGGTGCAGGTGGGCGTCCTGCTCAAGGCCCACGGCATCCGAGGCGAATGTGTTGCCGCCCTGAACCTGGAGGAGCCGAAACTGCTCCTCGAGGTCTCGGGGCTCTACGTCTTGCCGCCGGGCAGTGCCGTGCCCGGGCCGGAAGTCCCGCCCAGGTCCTGGCCCGCGCCAACCAAGGTCGTGGGCCTGCGCGAGCACCAGGGCCGTCAGCTGCTGCGCCTGACGGGCGTGACGGACCGCACCCGGGCCGAGCAATTGCGCGGCTCCTTGCTGTGCATCCCGGCGGAGGACCTGCCCCCGTCGGGTGACGACGCAATCTACTGCCGGGAGCTGCCCGGTTGCGCGGTGGTTCTGGAGGACGGTCGGCCGCTGGGCATCGTGCGGACGGTGCTGGCCCCCACCCCGGAGCAGGAGATCTGGAGCATCGAGACCCCGGACGGCCGGGAGGTCCTGTTTCCGGCGCACCCACAGACCGTGCTGGAGCTGGACATGGCGGCGCGCCGCCTGCGCATCGCCCCTCCGGAGGGACTGTTGGAGCTCTATCTGGGTGCCGACGCCCCCGCAGTGACGGGGGGCGCGACGGCCATGGGCGACTCCGCGTCGGAGCTGGCCGACTCTGGAGTACCCAGCGCCCGCTCCGACGGGCCTGGACGACCAGGGCGGCGCGGCGTGGGCAAGGTCGGCCGGTTCGGCAGGGGTGGGAAGTCCCGCAAGAGCAGGGCCGTGGGAACCGCTGAGGACTGAGCCTGTCGGGCAGCCCCTCTCGGCCGCGGAGCACGGATGGAACCCGGACAAGAGGGGCCGGAGCATGCGCCTGACCGTCGTCACACTGTTCCCGGAGTTTTTCGAGGCTCCCCTGGGCTGCGCCCTGCTGGGCAAGGCGCGGGAGAGCGGCGTGCTCACGGTGGAGCGGGTGGACCCTCGGGCTTGCACCACGGACCGGCACCGCACGGTGGACGACCGCCCCTATGGTGGGGGGCCGGGCATGGTCATGCTGGCGGAGCCGCTGGAAAAGGCTCTGGCCGGCATCGAGCAGCCGGGGCGCATGCTGCTCATGTCGCCCAGCGGACGCCCCCTGACGCAGGAGCTGGTGCGGGAGTTGGCCCAGGAGCCCGCCTTGACCCTGGTCTGCGGCCGCTACGAGGGGCTGGACGCCCGGCTCATGGAGCGCCTGCCCCTTGAACCGGTTTCGGTGGGGGATTTCGTGCTCTGCGGGGGCGAGGCCGCGGCCCTGTGCGTCATCGAAGCGGTGGGACGGCTGCAACCGGGATTCATGGGGCATGCCGAGTCCGGAGACGAAGAGAGTTTTTCCTCGGGCCTGCTCGAGTATCCGCACTATACGCGGCCCGAGGTCTACGAGGGGCTGCCGGTGCCGGAGATACTGCGCTCCGGGGATCACGGCCGGATCGCGGCCTGGCGCCGGGAGCAGAGCCTGGCCCTGACCCTGCGGCGGCGGCCGGAACTGCTGGCGGAAGCACCTCTCACGGACCAGGACGTGGCGAGCCTCGTTCGGCTCAGGTCCGGCGGGTGCGGCGAGCGGCTGGGGCGGAACCTGTATCTGGCCCTGGTGCACTATCCGGTGCTGGACGGCCAGAAAAAAGTGGCCGCTGTCTCTTTGACAAACCTGGACCTGCATGATATGTCCCGCTGTTCTCGTGCCTATGATCTCGGCGGGTGTTTCGTGGTCAC
>CAZNSV010000637.1:0-1726 GCA_964575775.1 uncultured Desulfovibrionaceae bacterium | reverse complement strand
CCGCCACGCGCCCGTGGACCTGGTGCTCAGCCGGGCCTTCATGCCCTGGCCCGCCCTGCTGGAACTCATCGCCCCGCATCTGGCACCGGCAGGCTGCACCGTGATCATGGCCAACACCCCCGCTCCCGATCCGCTGCCCCCGACTTGGCGGCTGCTTTCCTCCGCCGCCTACACTGCGGGGGGCAAGGAGCGGCATCTCTGGGCCCTGACCCCGGCAGGCGCATGAACCCACACTGCGCCTCCACCACCCACCCCCGGCGCGGCCACCTCCTGCTTCTCGGCTGCGTCCTGCTCGCAACCCTGCTCGGGGGCGTCGGCCTCAGGCTCACAGAATACGCCAAGTGGCAGGCTCCGGGCCTGCGGGTGGACGGGGAGTACATCCTGGCCACCCACGACGCCTACCGCTGGCTGGCCGGAGCCGCCGGGCAGGGCGAAGGACAGGGGCACCCCATGGCCCGCCTGGCCGCTCTGGGGCACGAACTGCTGGGCCTGCCCCTGGGTGACGTGGGCTTCTTCGCCCCCATCCTGCCCGCAGCCCTGGCCGGATGCGCCGTGGTGCTGCTGGCCTGGACCCTGGGCGCCCTGGAGGCCGGGCTCCTGGCCGGGCTCTGCACGGTGCTGGCCCCGGCCTATCTCTTTCGCACCCGCCTGGGCTACTACGACACGGACATGGTCACCCTGCTCTTTCCCCTGCTGCTCTGCTGGGGGTTGGCGCACTGGCTGCGCCCCTGCCTGAGGCCCGGCTGGCGCGGAAGCGCACGGAACCTTGCGCCTCCCCCCTGCTCCGAGGCCGGGTTTTCACCCCTGCGCCGTTTCACGCCCCTGCTGCTCCTGGGCCTCTTCGCGCAGTTTGCCGGAGCCTGGCACGAGCACATTCGGCTCTTCACCCTGGTGCTCTACGGCATGACCGTGGGGCTGACCCTGCTCGCGAGCCTGCCCAACCAACGGACGCGGACCCTCTGGGGGCTCTGCGGCTTCGGCCTCTGCGCCTGGGGAGGACTCTGGGGGCCTGCCGTGGCCCTGGGAGGGCTGACAGCGCTGCAGCTCGTCCCCCAGCGCTGCGCCGGATTGCTCGGCCGCACCTGGCCCGGCCTGCTCCTGGCCACAGCGCTGTTCATCCAGGGGGGCGCCTGCGGGGCCTTGTGGCAGGGCACGGCCCGACTGCTGGAGGCCTACGGCCAGCTGCCCCGACAGCAGCACGAAAGCGCCCTGGCCGGGGAGACCCAGCCCGCGCCGCTGCTGGTGCCCGAGCCCGAGCAGGTGGCCTATCCCCCGGTGCTGCCCAGCATCATCGAGGCCCAGCGCATCGACCTGGAGCGGCTCCTGGTGCGCATCCACCCCTGGCTCTGGCCCGCGGTGGCCGGTCTGCTGGGTTTTCCGCTCCTGGTGGCGTTCCGCCCCCTGGCCACATTGCTGGCGCCGCTCTACGTCCTGGGGCTGACTCCGCTGCTCCTTGGGGGGCGCATGGCCATGTTCGCCACGCCCGTGGCGGCCCTGGGCCTGGCCCTGCCCCTGGCCTGGGGCCTGCGACGTCTGCTGGGCCTGCTGCCCCTGGAACGCCTGCGCGTTCCGCTGCTGCACGGCCTGCTGCTGCTCTGCACGGGGTTCCTGCTCACGCCCATCCTGCGCCTCTTCCCGGACCTGCCCCCGACACCGGTGCTGCGCGAGGCCCATGCCCGGGCCCTCAGGGAGCTGGGGCGCACCGCCCCCGCCGAGGCCATGGTCT
>CAZNSV010000636.1:0-1727 GCA_964575775.1 uncultured Desulfovibrionaceae bacterium | reverse complement strand
TGCCGCGTCTGCAAGGCCATCGAGGACTTCACCTGGGAGGAGTTGGAAGCCCTGCCCCTGCCCCCGGACGTACAAATCTGGGGGCATCCCGAGGCGCGGCATGTGGTGGTCAGCGGCGTCTGCCGCCACTGCAAGGCCGCCGAACCGTCTTTGTCATGACAACTTCGTCTGCACACAATCGTGGCGGGGTCGCCCCTGGACCCTGCCGCACCAAACACCATTGCCACCAAGGAGGTACTGAACATGGAACACGCACTGCCCCTGCTCGGTGAACCCTTTCCCGAGATGACCGTCAAGACCACCCACGGCCCTTTGACCCTGCCCAAGGCCCTGGCCGGGAAATGGTTCGTGCTTTTCAGCCACCCCGGGGACTTCACCCCGGTCTGCACCACGGAATTCGTGGCCTTCCAGAAACTCTACGACCAGTTCCGCGCCCTGAACTGCGAGTTGGTGGGCCTGTCCATCGACCAGGTCTTCTCGCACATCAAGTGGGTGGACTGGATCGAGGAGAAGCTGGGGGTGCAGATCGAATTCCCCATCATTGCCGATGACATGGGCAGCATGGCCAAGACCCTGGGCATGTTGCATCCGGGCAAGGGCAGCAACACGGTGCGCGCCGTGTTCATCGTGGACCCCAAGGGCAACCTGCGCCTGATGCTCTACTACCCGCAGGAAGTGGGGCGCAACATGGACGAGATCCTGCGCGCCCTCAAGGCCCTGCAGACCTCGGACAGCAAGGGTGTGGCCCTGCCCGCCAACTGGCCGCACAACGACCTGCTGGGCGACCGGGTCATCGTGCCCCCGGCCACCAACCAGAAGGACGCCCAGGCCCGCAAGGGGCAGGAAGGCTGCTACGACTGGTGGTTCTGCCATAAACCGGCCTGAGGAAAGAGCAGGAGCGCAGGGTGATTCAGCCGCGGTGTTCCGCCCCTTTGCTCCTGCCAGAAACAGGAAACGGCCGCCTCGAGGCGGCCGTTTCCCGACAAACTATGTGCTCAAAGGCTTAGGGATGGCAGGCGGAAGCCTTGCAGCCGGTGAGCTGCTTCTTCTTCTCGGCATCGGCGCCAGCGATTTCCACGTGGCAGGACATGCAGGTGGGGTGAGCACCGGCCTTCCGGTCGTGGGTGATCTTGTAGTAGGACTTTTCGCTCTTGTCCTTCTGGTCGAAGCTGTCGTGGCAACCGGCGTCGGAGCACTTCTGCACCTTGGAGAAATCACCGGCGTTGGTGTGGTGGCACTTCTCGCAGGCGGTGTCCTTGTGCGTGGAGTGGTTGAAGGTCACGGGCTGCTTGGTCTTGTTCATGGCCACACCATCAGGGGCGTCCACGGCGTACAGATTGGGCAGCGCAAAGGCGCAGAGCACGGCGGCAACAACGAAGCACGCAAACAGTTTCTTCATGTCCAGTCTCCTCCTCGAAAGCTGGGTGAAATGTGAAAATATTCTCTTATTTTGTCGTATAACCCACGAATATGTCAAGAGGCCGGGGACAAATATTTGCAGCCGCCCGAGCCGTGCCCGTCAGGGGCCCAGCACCCGGCTGATGCGCACAATGTTGCCCAGGTTCAGCTGCTCCTCGTAGATGGTCTCCAGCTTGAACTCCGGACCCAGCTCCTGCTCGGCCTGCGGCTTGCCCGTGGCCAGGCTGATCTCCTGCAGCACCAGCACGGCCTGGAACAGACGGCGCTGCATGTGCATCATGATGGCGTGATGATTGTTGTTGTTGGCG
>CAZNSV010000635.1:0-1730 GCA_964575775.1 uncultured Desulfovibrionaceae bacterium | reverse complement strand
TCTGGATGCCCGCGCAATAACCATCCCGGTGGGCCGCCCCTGCTTATTGTGGGGGCGGCCCCCGCGTGTCAGCCAAGGAAGGAGCCCATGCACAGCTACAAACTGCAGGAACTCAACCAGCACACCTTTCTGGACAAGCAGGCGGACAAGGCCATCCTGGCCTTCGGCTCCACCGAGAGCCACGGCGAGCACCTGCCCTTCGGCACGGACACCTTCGTCTGCTACGACCTGGCCTGCGCCGTGGCCGAGCGCCTGGACAAGACCGTGGTGCTGCCCCCCATGTGGTTCGGCATGAGCAACCACTACCGGCACAAGCCCATGTGCATTTCCCTGAGCAACGAGACCCTGATCCGCGTGATCAAGGAGGTCCTGGAGTCGTGCATCCACTGGGGGCTGCGCAAGATCCTGATCATCAACGGGCATGACGGCAACATTGCGCCCCTGGAAATCGCGGCCCGGGACATCAAGGTCGCGCATCCGGACCTGGGGCTGGCCGTGCTCGACGCCTGGTGGGTCACGGCCGGGGCCCTGGTGCCCAAGGATACCTTCGAGGTCTGGGACGGACTGGGGCACGGCGGCGAGGGCGAAACCTCCATCGCCCTGGCCATGTTCCCCGAGCTGGTGGACATGAGCCGCGCCAAGGGCATGATCCCGGAGATGGACCCCTTCGTGAAGCTGGTCTGGAACTTCCAGGAGCTTACGGAGTACGGCGCCACCGGCGCCCCCGAAAGGGCCACGGCGGCCAAGGGGCAGAAAATGAAAGACGTCCTGGTCGACTATGTGGCGGACTTCGTCCGGCGCATGGATGCCCAGGGGTGGAAGTATGCCGTCAAGTGAGCAACGGGGCGAGGTGGCCGTTTTCTACACCGGCGGCACCATCGGCATGCAGGCCGCGCCGGACGGCGGGGTGGTGCCCGCTGGCGCCTGGCAGGGCCTACTCGGCGAGGTGCAGGCCCGGCTCAGGGGCGTGCGGCTGCGCCCCGTGGATTGGGCCGACGTGCCCAGTCCACACATGACGCCCGAGCTCATGTGGCGGCTCTCCCGGGACATCGAGGCCCAGCTGGCCGCCCCCGAGGTCTGTGGCGCGGTGGTGTTGCACGGCACCGACGTGATGGAGGAGACGGCCTATCTCTGCGACCTCACGGTGGATTCGCCCAAGCCCGTGATCTTCTCCGGGTCCATGCGCGCCCTGGACGAGCTGGGCTACGACGGGCTGCGCAACATCCACTTCGCGGTGCGGGCCTGCCTGGAGTGCCCTTCCGGCGCAGGCACCGTACTGCTCATGTCCGACCGCATCTTCGCGGCCTCGGAGGTGACCAAGATCCACTCCACGGCCATCGACGCCTTTGCGGCGCCGGGCCTCGGACCCCTGGGCTCCGTGGCCGGGGAGATCCTGCACCTGGACCGCTGGCCCGTGCGGGGGCGCATCTTCCGCCCCCAAAGACTGCGTACCGAGGTGGACCTGGTGAAGCTCTGTCCGGGCATGGACGCCCGGTACATCGAGTGCTCCCGGGCCCATGGCGTGGCTGGGCTGGTGGTGGAGGGCTTCGGCGCGGGCAACGTGCCCCCGAGGGTGGTGGACGCCCTGGAGGCCCTGGCCGCCGAGGGCGTGCCCGTGGTGCTCACCTCCCGCTGCATCCAGGGCGGGGTCTGGCCCATCTACGGATACCGGGGGGTTCAGCTTTAAGAGCCGTAACCTGATCCTGCCCCTCTATACTCAGCCTTATGGT
>CAZNSV010000634.1:0-1737 GCA_964575775.1 uncultured Desulfovibrionaceae bacterium | reverse complement strand
AGGAACGGCTGGCCGACTTTGTGGGCAAGAAGAAGGCCGTGGTGCACACCACGGGCTTTCTGACCAATCTGGGCGTGCTGGGCAGCCTGGTGGAGCCCACGGACGTGCTGCTCTGCGACCGGGAGAACCACGCCAGCATCTTCGAGGGCTGTCGCGCTTCCGGCGCCAAGGTCTACCCCTTTCATCACAACGACAAGGCCTCGGCGCGGGAGCGGATTCTCAACGCCAAGAAGCGGCACCCCGAGGCCAATCTGTACCTGATCACCGAGGGCGTGTTCAGCATGTCCGGCGACGTGAGCGCCCTGCCCGAACTCTACGAGTTGCACGAGGAGTTCCCGGAGCTGATCTTCTACCTGGACGACGCCCACGGCCTGGGCGTGCTGGGGGACAACGGCCGCGGCACGGCCAACCATTTCGGGCTGGTGGACAAGATGGACTTCATCATGGGGACCTTCAGCAAGGCCCTGGCCTCCATCGGCGGCTTCATCTCCTCGGACGACGAGGACATGCTGGTCTACATCAAGCACCACTCCAAGACCCTGATCTTTTCGGCGGCCCTGCCCGCGGGCAATGCCGCCACGGTGCTCAAGTGCATCGACATCATGGAGAGCGAGCCCGACCGGGTGCGGCGGCTCTGGGACGTGACCCGCCAGGTGCGCGAGGGCTACAAGAACCTGGGCCTGATCTACGGCACGGCCGAGTCTCCGGTGATCCCCATTCATATCGGGGACGAGGAAAAGGCCATGCGGTTCGCGGCGGCGCTCTTCGAGATGGGCGTATTCGCCCTGCCGGCGGTGTTCCCGGCCGTGCCCAAGGGCAAGGCCCTGATCCGCACCGCCTACATGAGCACCCATGAGGACAAGCATATCAACCGCGTCCTGGAGGTCCTGGATGCGTTGGCGGGAGAATTCAAAATCCGGGTTCAGGACCAGGAGAGCGACTCCGGGCTGCCCGAGGAGTGTGTTCCGGTCCAGGACGGAGTGCGCGCCGCGGCGGGTGGGGCCCTGTCCTGATTCGCCCCCGTCCTGTCGGACCCGCCAGGCCCACCGGGCCCGCCGGGGCATGGGCCGTTGTGGCCTGCGGCCCCGGTGCAGCGGGTTCCGTCATGCGGACGAGCCTTGAGCGGTATGTTCTCCAGCCCCTTTTTCACGCGTAGCCTCGACCTGTTGCGCGTCAGCGCGCGGCAGGTCTTCCGCCAGCGGCGCCGCTACATCGGCGTGCTCATTTCCATTGCCATCGGCACGGCAGGGGCGATTGTGATACTCACCATGGGGCGGATCGTGAAAGAGAACCTCAACAAAGATCTCAGCCTCATCGGCGGCGCCACCATCCTCCGGCTGACCTTCGAGAGCCCGGCCAGCCGGCGCACCAAGATCGACCGCTTGCAGTGGTTCCTGCCCGATTCCGTGACCGCGGTGCGTGGCCTCGCCGGGGTCCAGGCCCTCACCGAGACCGCCGTCAAGCAGTCCCCGGGGCTGACCCTGCTGGGCACCAGCATGTACGATTTCCGGCTCATGGGCACCGACCAGTACTTCTGGGAGGTGACGGGCAACGTGATCCAGTCAGGGCGGGGCTTCACCCCCGCGGACCTGGAGAGCCACGCCTCGGTCTGCGTGCTGGGGGCCAGGCTGGCGGACAAGATTTTCGGGACCGTGGCGGTGGTGGGGCAGCATTTCCGCATCCACGAATCCGTGTTCACCATCGTGGGCATCATGAATGCGGACACGGCGGGCGACC
>CAZNSV010000633.1:0-1737 GCA_964575775.1 uncultured Desulfovibrionaceae bacterium | reverse complement strand
TGTGCCCATCACCGCCCCCGCGGCGGGCATCGCCATGGGCCTGATCAAGGAAGGTGACGAGTTCTTCGTGCTCACGGACATCATCGGCGACGAGGATGCCCTGGGCGACATGGACTTCAAGATCGCGGGCACCGAGCAGGGCATCACGGCCTTCCAGATGGACATCAAGATCGTGGGCATTCCGCCGGAGGTCATGGCCAAGGCCCTGGTCCAGGCGCGGGAAGCCCAGCTGCACATTCTGGGCGAGATGAACAAGGTGCTGGACAAGCCGCGCACCCAGCTGCCCGCCCACGCGCCCAAGTACGAGGCCGTGATGGTCAACCCGGAGATCATCCGCGTGATCATCGGCCCCGGGGGCAAGAACATCAAGGCCATCACCGCGGACACCGGCGCCTCCATCGACGTGGAGGACTCCGGCCGCGTGCAGATCTTCGCGCCCAGCGAAGAGGCCATGCAGATGGCCAAGCAGCGCGTCCTCTACTACGACCAGCGCCCCGAGGTGGGCAAGGTCTACGAGGGCCCGGTGAAGAAGATCCTGGAAGTGGGCGCCCTGGTGGAGATCCTGCCCGGCGTGGAAGGCCTGGTGCACATCTCGCAGCTGGACCTGAAGCGGGTGGAAAAGGTCACGGACGTGGCCCAACTGGGCAACACCATGAAGGTCAAGTGCCTGGAAGTGCTGCCCGACGGCAAGATGCGCCTCTCCCGTGCCGCCGTGCTGGCCGAGGAGCAGGGCATCGAGTTCCAGGACACGCCTCCCCGTTCCGGCGGCCCGCGGCGTGACGACCGTGGTGGGCGCCGTGACGACCGTGGCGGACGCGGCGGTGATCGCGGCGGCGATCGCGGCGGCCGTGGCGGTGACCGTGGGGGCGATCGCGGCGGTTCCCGCGGCCCGCGCTCCTAATACTCGTATATTCGAGGGCCCCCCCGGCAGCAGCCGAGGGGGCCCTCAAATTTCCACCCCTGCCAGCAAAACCTGATAAAAGGTTTGGGAAGGGGGAGTGCGAGGGGGAGAACCCTCGCGTTGCGGTCGCCATCCGTATGGCGCAAACGACCGCGCCTAACGGCTGCCGCTTGTAAAGGGTTTCCCCCTCGCTGCTATTGTTCCTACAGCCATTTTACATGGCAAGCTCTAATGCAGTTTCGCCTTGAAACAAGGCTCTGCCCTGCAACAATGTTCCATTGTTGCAGGGAACTGCATAAGAGCATCTAAACTTTTTCAAAGTTACAATGCTCTAAAATCCCTTGTCCTTGATCAGGCCGGCCAGGTCCGCCACACGGCAGGAGTAGCCCCACTCGTTGTCGTACCAGGTCACCAGCTTGGCCAGGCCGTCGGACTGCACCCGGGTGTACTCCTCTTCCACGATGCTCGAATGCGGGTCGCCCTTGAAGTCCGAAGAGACCAAGGGGCGGTCGCTGTAGCCCAAAATGCCCTTGAGCGGCCCCTCGGCAGCCTCGCGCAGGATGCGGCGCAGGGTGTCGGTATCGATGGGGCGTTCGGGCTCAAAGGCGAAGTCCACCACCGAGACCGTGGGCGTGGGCACCCGGAAGGAATAGCCGTCCACCTTGCCCTTGAGGTCGGGGATGACCAGGGCCACGGCCTTGGCCGCGCCCGTGGAGGTGGGCACGATGTTCTGCGCCGCGGCCCGGGCCCGCCGTAGATCCTTGTGGGGCAGGTCCAGGATGCGCTGGTCGTTGGTGTAGGAGTGAATGGTGCGCATCAGCCCCGCCTTGATGCCG
>CAZNSV010000632.1:0-1738 GCA_964575775.1 uncultured Desulfovibrionaceae bacterium | reverse complement strand
CGGACGTGATCCGCGCCCTGGAAGGCCATTCCTACGCCCTGCTCAAGGACACCCAGACCTGGCGCGCCCTGGACCACCAGAACATCCAGACGGTCTACCTGGTGCGCGGCAGCTCCCCCGAAACCGTGCTCGCGGACAGCCGACGCCAGGACTACTTCGAGATCATCGGCTACAAACCCGGCGAAGAGCTGGCCCTGACTCCGGGGCAGTGGCGGGTGCGGCGTCAGGTGGAAGGACTGCCCCCGCAGCTGGAGGCCCTGCCAGATGAAGGGGGCACGCCGTGAGCACGGGCTTCTGGAAACGCCGCGCGCGCAGCCTGCTGCCCGACTCCACCTTCTGGCGTCTGGCCCTGGCCACGGCCCTGACCGCGGTGCTGACCTCCGCGGGCGCCATGGCCGTATCCCATTGGCTGGGCAACCGTCTGGTGCATTCCATCAACGAGGAATCCACCATGACCCTGCTGCGCAACGCGGTGGACCTCATCGGCCGCACCCAGGTCCAGATCCACGAGACCCGCAACAACGCGCTCAACGAACACCGCCAGGCCGTGGAAGGGGCCCTGGACTTCGCCCAGCGGCTCCTGGAGGCCACGGCGCCGGTGCGCCATCCCGCCGTGGCGCCGCCCCCGGAAAGCCTGGACCTGCTCAACACCCTGGCCCCCAAGCACAACCCGGCCTTCGGCATCCTGGACGCGACGGGCCACATCCTGGTGCATGGGGACCCCACCAAGCGGGGACTGCCCGCAGCCGCCCTGTTGAACGCCGAGGGCCACCCCCTGCTCCTGGAACCCTGGTCCGAGGCCCTGCGGAACCCGCGTCAGACCCACTTCGCCCTGTCCTTTTGCGATCAGGGGCAGCGGGTGAGTCTCACCGGGGCGCGCCACCTGCCCCAATGGGGGGTGACCCTGTTCAGCGTGAGCCCTTTCAGCAACGGTGCCAACGGCCTCGAGGAGCAGACCCGGCTGACCGTCAACGAGCTGCGCGCCCGCCTCAACGAGATCGTGGTGGCGGATTCCGGCTATCTCTACGTCTTCGACCAGCACTGCCGCATGATCGTGCACCCCACCCTGCAGGAAGGCGACTTCGCCTCCCTGCTGCTGCCCGGCACCACGGCCAACATGTGCGGCGCCCTGCGGGCCACGGCCGAACGCCCCTGGTGCGAAAACCGCCTCTTCTACCTCTGGGACAAGCCCAGCGACCAGGGCAACTTTACCCACGAGAAGATCTCCTGGTGCACCGTGGAGCCCACCACCGGCTGGATCGTGGGCGTCTCCCTCTACGTCTCGGAGCTGGAAGCCCCGGTGACGCGTTTCACCGCCACCATCTTTCTCCCGGCCCTGGGCTCCATCCTGCTCCTGGGGCTGGTCCTGGCCCTGCAGCTGCGCAAACGCCTCCAGCCCATTCAGGCCCTCTCCCAGACCTGTCGACGGGTCAGCTTCGGCGACCTGGACGCCACGGCGCCCGAGGGCGTGAGCGGCGAGATCGGCCGCCTCTGCTGGCACTTCAACACCATGATCAAACGCATCCGGGGGCTGCGCCAGCGCGACGAACGCCGCCGCCGCGAGCTGGAGGACCTGAACCTCAACCTGGAAAAGACCGTGCTCCTGCGCACCCGGGCCCTGGAGCGCAAGGCCCGCAAGCTCGAAGAGGCCAACGCCAGGCTCAAGGAGCTGGACGAGCTCAAGACCAGCTTCGTGTCCTCGGTCTCCCACGAGCTGCGCACGCCCCTGACCTCCATC
>CAZNSV010000631.1:0-1744 GCA_964575775.1 uncultured Desulfovibrionaceae bacterium | reverse complement strand
CAGCCAGTCTCCGGCCCCCTTGTCGCCCCCTCTGGAGCGGCGCATCTACCACGAGGGCACGACCGGGGGCGAGCAGCCCGTCCCGAATCCGTCCATGGCGCCCCTGAGCGGCTCCCTGCACCTGGTTTCGCCCATCCCCAACGAGCCGAGCTGCTCGCGCAACACCAGCTGCCATTTCCACTCGCCTGAGGAAAAGATCCTGGGCGTGCTCGATTTTTCTTTCGACCTTTCGGGCTCGGGCAACGCCATCACCGAGTTCCGGCGCCAGACCACCTGGCTTGCGGCTCTGCTTTTCGCGGGGGTGAGCGTGACGCTGGTGCTGCTGGCCCACGTGCTGATCACGCGCCCCATCCGGCGAATCACCAAGGTGGCCGGGGTCCTGGCCCGGGGCGAGACCCCGCCGCCCCTGGACAATGGGCCCGGCGACGAGATGTCCGAGCTGGCCCACACGGTTTACGGCATGGGGCGGGAGCTGGTGGCCAAGAACGACCAGCTGGCCCTGCAGATGAACCACTATCTCGACCTGTTCGAGGGCGTGCCCTGCTTCATCACGGTGCAGGATCGGGACTACCGCCTGCTGCGCTACAACCGAGCCTTTGGGCAGCGCTTTTCCGCGGCCCGGGGGGAATACTGCTTCAAGGCCTACAAGAACCGCGACGAGCCCTGTCCGGACTGCCCCGTGGAGAAGACCTTCCGTACCGGCCAGGCCCAGACCACCGAGGAGAGCGGCTACTACAAGGACGGTTCCCGGGCGCATTGGATCGTGCGCACGGCCCCCATCCTGGACACGGAGGGGCGCATCGTGGCGGCCATGGAAATGTGCCTGGACATTACCCAGCGCAAGGAGCTGGAGAGCGAGCTGCGGCGTTCGGAGATGAAGTACTGCGACATCTTCAACAATATCCCCAGCTCGGTGTTCATGCTCGACGCCGAGAACCTCTGGATCATCGATTGCAACAAGAGCGCCACGCTCATGTACGGCTACGACAAGGACGAGCTGCTCGGGAAATCCTTCCTGGACCTGTTCACGGAGGGGCAGCGGGGCGCCGGGCTCGAAGCCGTGCGCTCCGGTCGCGACCTCGACCAGACCCGGCACCTGAGCAAGGACGGCCGCAAGTTCTACGTGGCCGTCTACTCCTCGCCGTCCTCCTTTTCCGGGCGCGACGCCTACCTGGTCACCACCACGGACATCACCACCCGCCTGGAGACCGAGCAGCAGCTCATCCAGGCCGGGAAAATGGCCACCCTGGGCGAAATGGCCACCGGTGTGGCCCACGAGATCAACCAGCCCCTCTCGGTGATCCAGACCAGCGTGGACCTCATCCGGCGGCGCCTGAACCGCGACGAGGCGCCGGACAACGAGCTGCTGGGCAAGCTCACGGGCATGATCGAGGCCCAGATCGAGCGCGCCACCAAGATCATCAACCATCTTCGTGAGTTCGGACGCAAGCCGGAGCTGGAGTTGGAGGCCGTGGACCTGAATCAGGTGATCCTGCGCGCCTTCGAGCTTTTCAGCCAGCAGCTGGCCCTGCGCAGCATCCAGGTGGTCTGGGAACTGGATCAGAAGCTGCCCAAGGTCTTTTGCGAGCCCAACCGCATGGAGCAGGTCTTCATCAACACCCTGCTCAACGCCCGGGATGCCATCGAGGAGCGCGCCGGCCGCAGCGTGGAAATGCCCGAGAAGAAGATCACCATCAAGACTCTGCACAACCAGGAGTTCGTCACCGTGCGCATCAGCGACACG
>CAZNSV010000630.1:0-1749 GCA_964575775.1 uncultured Desulfovibrionaceae bacterium | reverse complement strand
AGGCGAACTCCAGGAACGCCCCCAACGCGAAGGCGAAGGCCAGAGCCAGGGCGAAGGCGGTGGGAAAGCCCAGGTTGTGCTCGGTCAAGAGGGTGAAGGCCACGAAGGCGCTCAGCATGGCCATGTCGCCCTGGGCGAAGTTCAGGACCTCGCTGGTCTTGTAGATGATGACCATGGCCAGCGCCATCAGGGCGTAGGTGGCGCCGATGGCGATGCCGGATACCACGAGTTGGAAGAACATGGGCGGTTACACCTCCTGGGCCTGCTACGTGGCTGCTATCTATTTTCGCGGGCTAGGGCCTAGCGCTGCCCACGCAACTTCTCAAAGTAGGAGCCTTTTCTCTTGTCCCCTCTCCCCCCTGGGGGAGAGGGTCAGGGTGAGGGGGACTCCTCCAAAGCGATCATTATCGAGGTCAACACAGCTTCGGTTTCGCGCAGCACCTGGTTGTTCCAAAAACGCAGACAGCGAAAACCGACTGATTCCAGATAGCTTTGCCGCTGTTCGTCCGCCGCCACTTGCCCGGCGTGATGTCCCCCGTCAACCTCAATGATGAGCATGCGTTCCTTGCATACAAAATCGGCTACGAAAGGGCCGATAGGCGCTTGCCTGCGGAACTTGTAACCGGCCAACTGGCGACTGCGCAGTTTGCTCCACAGGAGCCGTTCGGCATCGGTCGCGGCCTTGCGCAGACGGCGGGGCGTGGTCGTCAAGCACCCCTCACCCCTCCCTCTCCCCTCAAGGGGAGAGGGGGCGGGATTAAAGCCGGCGTGCTGCGCCGTTTGCACCTTCATTGCCTTCCATGCTCTTAAGAGACAACGGAAGATTGCTTCGTCGCTCACGCTCCTCGCAATGGCGGCTATCGCTTATATGTTCCCAAACACCCCGTGGCGGTTTCACTCGGCCGGCCCCCAGGAGCGGACCCGCGGCGGCCCCCTGGAACGATCCTAGAACGGCCAGGTGCGCCAATAGATCTTGGTCCTTATCCAGATGCCGTAGAGCCCCAGGGGCTCGAAGATGATGATGAGCACCATGATGAGGCCGAAGACCACGTACTGGACGTTGGGCAGGCCGCTCTCGGTGAAGAACCGGGTGCTGATCTCGGTGAGTAGCGGGCCCACCACCGGCAGGCTGCCGATGCTGCCCAGCTCGATCTGGAGGTAGGTGATGAGGATGGCGCCCATCACCGAGCCCAGCACCGAGCCCAGGCCGCCCACCACCACCATGGCCAGGAACAGGATGCTGACCATGATGTTGAAGGTGTGGGGGGCGATGAAGCCCAGCACGAAGGCCATGAGCCCGCCGCCGACGCCGGTGTAGAAGGCGCTGACGGCGAAGGCCAGGGTCTTGTAGTAGGTGAGGTTGACGCCGTTGCAGGAGGCGGCGATGTCGCTGTCGCGGATGGCCACGAAGGCCCGGCCCACGCGGGTGTGGACCAGGTTGCGCAGGCCCCAGGCCAGGATGACGCAGACCGGCATGATGACCGCATAGCGGGCGGTGTCGCTGGCGATGGGCAGGCCGAAGATGCTGAGGGCCGGGGCCTGCAGGCCCATGTGGCCGCCGAAGGCCTCGATGCGCCCCAGGATCTGGGTGATGGTCAGGCCGAAGCCCAGGGTGGCGATGGCCAGATAGGGGCCTTCCAGGCGCAGGGCCGGCAGGCCCAGCAAAAAGCCGAAGCCGGCGCTGATGAGCCCGGCCAGGGGCAGGGCCAGGAGGAAGGGCAGGCCCAGCTTGGTCATCAGGGCCAGGGT
>CAZNSV010000629.1:0-1750 GCA_964575775.1 uncultured Desulfovibrionaceae bacterium | reverse complement strand
GGCCGAGGAGATCAACCACAGCGCGGCGGGGCCCTTCCGCGACGTCCATTTCTCCCCCCAGGAGCTGGAAGAGATCCGCCTGGCCGGGTGGCTGCACGATATCGGCAAGATCATCACCCCGGAATTCGTGGTGGACAAGTCCACCAAGCTGGAGACCATCTGCGACCGGGCCGCCCTGGTGGCCCTGCGCTTCGACTGCATCAGGAAGTGCCGCGAGGCCGAGCACCTGCAAGCCGTCATCGCGGCCCTGCAAGGGGGCGTGCCGGACCAGGCACCCCCGGCCGCCGAGCTCGAGGCGGCCCTGCAAGCGATCGAGGCGGACAAGGCCTTTGTCCTGGCCTGCAACGAACCCGGTTACCTCCTGGACCAGGCCGGTCTGGAGCGTCTGCGGCGCATCGCGGAGCGGCGTTTCGTCCTGGACGGCGTCGAGCGCCACTGGCTGGAACCGGAGGAGCTGCAGAACCTGAGCATCACGCGTGGCACGCTGAACCCCGGGGAGCGGGCGGTGATCGAGAGCCACGCGGACCTCACCTACCGCATGCTGGCGGCCTTGCCGTTTCCCAAGCATTTGAGCCGGGTGCCGGAGTTCGCCGGGCACCACCACGAGAAGTGCGACGGCAGCGGCTACCCCTTCGGGCTCACGGCCGCGGAGCTGTCGCTGCAGGCGCGGATCATGGCCGTGGCCGACGTGTTCGAGGCCCTCACGGCCCGCGACCGCCCCTACAAGAAACCCATGCCCCTGTCCCAGGCCCTGCGCATCCTGGGCGAGATGAAGGACAGCGGGCACATCGACCCGCAGGTACACGACCTGCTCGTGCGGGGGCACTGCCTCGAGACCTACGTGCGCGAGGAACTGGACCCCCAGCAGGTGGATATCCGGCTGGAGAACAACGACCGCGGCCCGCAGTCCGACGCGCTGACACGGCTGGTGGAGCGGCTCCTGGCCCAGGGGCCGGGCGCGGTGGCGGGGCGCACGCGCCCCTTGCTGCTGATCGTGGACGACTCCGAGACCAGCCGCATGCTGCTCAGCTACTACCTGAACGGCACGGGGCTGGACCTGGACCTGGCCGAGGACGCCTTGGAGGCGCTGCGGCGCCTGGCGGAGCGCGTGCCCGACGCGGTGCTGGTGGACCTGGAACTGCAGCCCATGGACGGCTACGAGCTGGCGCGGCGGATCCGGGAATGGGAGCAACGGCACGGCCTGCCCCCCAGGCCACTGCTGGCCATGGCCGCGCCGTTCCTGCCGCATCAGCGCGAACAGATTCTGGGGGCGGGCTTCACGCAGCACATCACGCGCCCATTCGGGAAAGAGGAACTGCGTGCCTTTTTGGGCGCGCACCTGCCCACCCTCCACGCAGAGGAGAAGGGGGGCAGCCTATGCTGCACCCGGGGCAGGGACTCGGGGCCGGAATCCTCCGGGGGCAACGCGTAGAGCGCTTCGCCCCTTTCGCTATGCAGCTGCTGCGGCATTGTTTGCGCTTGACCCGACCATGTGAAGAAAGTAATCTTTCCGCTTGTCGCCAGGCGCCCCCACCCCAAGGGTGGGCGCCGCCGCAGCAGCGATTGGCCCCGTAGCTCAGTAGGATAGAGCACAGGATTCCTAATCCTGGTGCCGCAGGTTCGATTCCTGCCGGGGTCACCATAAACTGAACGGAAAGCCCGGGTTGGTCATGGTACACCATGGCCAACCCTTTTTTGTTGTCCGGCAGGGGGCGGTGGGGTACCATTTTCCCGAAGCCAAGCGTGGGGG
>CAZNSV010000628.1:0-1754 GCA_964575775.1 uncultured Desulfovibrionaceae bacterium | reverse complement strand
GCATGGCCGGATCCACGCAGTTTTCCGATGTCCCCTACCGCATCCTCGCCCTGGCACCCTTGGCCCCTGTCCCGGAACGACAGGGACTGCCGCCCTTGGTTTCGGCCGATGTGTCCAGCCTGGATGCCGCCCTGGAGGCCCTGGCCCCCACCCTGCGCATCGGGGTGCCCAAGGCCTTCTGCCCCGAGGCCTGGGTCACGGTGGCTCCCCGGGCCCAGAGGGATTTTCGCCCCGAGCGACTGGTGGCGGTCTGCCCCTATCTGCGTGACCTGGAGGCCGCGCGGGCCCTGGTGCAGGAGGCGCGCGGCAGCGGACGGGCCTTTGCCGAAGTCCGCTCCGAGCTCCACAGCCGCTGGCCCCAGCTCCCCTTGCAGACCCAGGACGCCCCTGCCGCTCCTGCCGCCAAGGCCGACGCGGTGGACGACATCCTGGCCATGGTGGCCGCGCCCCAGGTTTCGGCACCAGCCGGGGGCGGTGGGCTGTCCGGCCTGCTCACCGAGCTGGAGAGCCTCATGGCCGGGGTGCTGCAGGCCGTGTACGACGATCCTGGGTTCCGAGCCTGCGAGGCTGCCTGGCGGGGGGCGCAGCTGCTGCTGCAACAGGCCGAGGCCAAGGAAGGGGGTGGGATCGAGCTGCTCCTCATGCCCGTGGACACCACCGCGCCGGATTTCCCCGAGCTGTTGGACGCCCTGCTGCCTGAGCTGGCGGGTGATCTGCCCAACCTGGTGCTGGTGGAGGCCTTGCTGGACAGCGCGCCCCAGCGCATCGACCTGGCCCGCAAGCTGGCGGACTTTGCCGAGAATCTCCTGGCCCCCACCCTGGTGGGCGTTGGGCCCGAGTTCTTCCGTCTGGATGCTTGGAGCCAGCTGAGCAAGATCCAATACATCAACCATTTCCTGGAAGACATGGCCTTTGCCAAGTGGCGCACCCTGCGCAAGGAGGCCGGGGCCCGCTGGTTGGCGGCGGTGCTCAATCCGCTGCTGGCGCGCCCCCCGTATGGTGAGGCGGTGCATCCGCGCACCCCGTTCTTCAGCGAAGCGGCGCCGCTGTGGCTGCATCCGGCCTGGGGTGCCGCGACCCTGGTGGCGCGCAGCGTGCGGGTGCACGGCTGGCCCAGCCGGGTCACGGACTACCACAGCGTGTTCCTGGCCGATCTGCCGGTCCAGGCCAGTCCGCAGGGAGTCGTGGCGACCCAGGCGCCCCTTGGCGAGGACAGGTTGGCGGAGTTTGCCGAGGCCGGATTCGCCCCTGTAATTGGGATGCTGCTCAAGGACCGGGCGTTGCTGCCGCGCCTGCCAGGGCTCAACGGCGAGCCGCTGGCGCCGCAGCTCTTCCTGAACCGGGTGCTGGGCTTCCTGTTCTGGTGCAAGGAGAACCTGGCCGCGACCATCGAGTCCGGCGACGTGGCCGAGAACCTGCAGGCCGCCTTCAGCCTGTTCTGGCAGCGCACGGGGCACAGCCCCCCGGCGGACCTGTCCATCAGCGCGGGCGAGGCCGAGGAGGGTTCCCTGCCCCTGGCCATTCGCTTCACGCCCCCCAAGGACGTGCTGCCGGGTGCCGCGCCGCTGGAGTTCACCTTTTCCTGGTAGGGGTTGGTTGGGAAAAAGACTTGTGGAGCGGGGCGTTCCTGGCGTATGGCGCCCTGGGGACACCGCGCGGAACCTGGGAGGGGCTGCAGCGCCCCTCCTGTTGTGTTCGGGGAGGTGCGTATGGACAGTGTGCTGGTGTACATCACCGCCGCCAATGCGGCCGAG
>CAZNSV010000627.1:0-1771 GCA_964575775.1 uncultured Desulfovibrionaceae bacterium | reverse complement strand
CAAGGCCGCCGGCGGGGGCGTGATCCTGGCTGGCGAGAACTACGGCCAGGGTTCCAGCCGCGAACACGCGGCCCTGGGCCCCCGGCACCTGGGCGTGGCCGCTGTCGTCGCCAAGTCCTTTGCCCGCATCCACCGGGCCAACCTGGTCAACTTCGGCATCCTGCCCCTGACCTTGGTCGACAAGGCGGACCATGCCCGTCTGGAGCAAGGGGCACAGCTGGTCATTCCCACGGCGGCCCTGACGGCCGGCGGCGTGGTGGAGGCCCAGGTGGTCGGCGGCGCGCCCGTGGCCCTGGGCAACGATCTGACGGAAAAGGAACTCGCCATCATCCGCGCGGGCGGTCTGCTGAACTCCGTCCGCGCCGGGAAAAGCAACTAGTGCTTTTCCGCCTTGAAACAAGGCTCCCTGCTGAAATAATTCTCAATTATTTCAGAAAAATGCATAAGAGCATCTACATGCTCTAAGCCGCAGCCCTGCCGTTTTGCGGCCCGCTGCACAACTGGAGAATCCTCGCCATGCTCGATGTCATCCGCAATAGCGCCGAATCCTGGGGCGTAAAGCTGCTCTTCGGCCTGATCATCATCGTCTTCGTCTTCTGGGGCGTCGGCTCCTACCAGGGCAGCAAGACCCAGGTGGTGGCCAAGGTCAACGACCGCCCCATCCTGAGCCAGGACTTCGCCATGGCCCTGGAGAACGCCTTGAACGAGGTGCGCCGCACCAACCCCTCGGTCACGCCCGAGGAGCTCAAGTCCATGGGCTTCCGCCAGCAGGTGCTCATGAGCCTGATCACGGAAGAGCTGCTGCGTGAGGAGGCGGCCCGCCTGGGCATCAGCGCCACTCCCGCCGAAGTGGCGGAGCAGATCCGCAACATCCCGGCCTTTCAGAACGAGCAGGGCGTGTTCGACAAGGAAATCTACCGGGCCCTGCTGGCCGGGAACCGCCTGACCGCCGCCCAGTTCGAGCGCGACATGCAGCGCACCGTGCTGCGCGCCCGCCTGCAGGAATACGCCGCCCTGCCCGCTGCCATGAACGAGCGCGAGGCCCACGGCTATTTCTCCTACTTCGGTGAGAAGCGCTCCCTGGAGTTCCTCGCCGTGAGCGCCGAGGACTTCCCTGCCGCGGCCGCGCCCAGCGACGAGGAAATCGCCGCGGCCTACGAACAGAACAAGGATACCTACCAGCTGCCGGACCGCCTGCGCCTGGCCTACCTGGCTTTCACCCCCGAGGCCCTGGCCGACAAGGTGGAGGTCACTCCGGCCGAGATCCAGACCTACTACGACGCCAACAGCAGTACCTTCATCACCGAGGAACAGGTTCGGGGGCGCCACATCCTGCTCCAAAGCCCCGAAGCACCCGATTCCCCCGCCGACCAGGCCGTGAAGGCCGAGCTCGAGACCCTCATCGAGCGCATCAAGGCGGGCGAATCCTTTGCCGAGCTGGCCACGGCCCTGTCCCAGGACTTCACCAAGGACAAGGGGGGCGATCTGGGCTGGGTCTCGCGCGGGATCATGGTGGAAGAATTCGAGGAAGCACTGTTCAGCACCAAGGTGGGTGAGTTGAGCGCCCCCGTCCGGACGCCCTTCGGCTGGCACGTGATCCTGGTGGAAGAGCGGCGTGATGCGGCCCAGCAGCCCCTGGACGAGGTGCGCGAGACCGTGCGCAAGACCCTGGCCGCGGACAAGGCCGCCGACATCCTCACGGACCAGCTGGACCAGGCCCTGGAGCAGGTCATCTCCGGCATGGGCATGGAGCAGATCGCCACGGACCTGG
>CAZNSV010000626.1:0-1787 GCA_964575775.1 uncultured Desulfovibrionaceae bacterium | reverse complement strand
GCTGAAATTGCTCCAGCCGCTCTGCTGCACGCTCTTCACCGCCGTGAAGTTCATGATGGTGAAGGTCAGGATCACCAGGGTGATGCAGGTCAGTGCAGTACGGATGGGGCGGCGGCGCAGGTTGCTCACGCCCAGCACGAAGGCCGCCCCGAAGGCCGCGGTCTTGCTCAGGTCCGTGAGCTTGAAGTGCCTGGCCCGCTGCTGCAACTCCTGCATCTCCCGCTCGAAGCGGAAGAAAATGATCAACGAAACCAGGAAGGACAACCCCAGGATGAAGAAGGCCAGGATCACCACCATGGGACTGTAGGTCAGTCCGAAGGCCGGGTGCACCGCCGAGATGATGGCGATGATGCCCACCAGGAAGCCCAGGAAGGCGACGATGCGCTTGTGGATGTCCGTGAAGGAGAAGACCAGCCGCTCCAGGCAATAGGCAAAGGGCACGAACAGGGCGATGTAGAAGAGCACGCCGCTGAGCACGTCCTTCTGGGTCGCCTCCACCTGGGTGTAGACCTGCCCGGCGATGGCCAGGGACTCGCGCCCCTTTTCCATGAAGCGGTCCCAGCGCAACGCCTCGCGGTGCCCTTCGGCCTCGGCCAGGGCCTCTTTTCCGGCGCGGGCCAGGTCCCAGAGCTGTTCGTTGACGATGCCGCGCTCCTCCAGGCTGGCGATGCGCGGGTCCAGCAGATGCCACATGTCGTTGGCGGCCTGGTACTCCGTGAAGGGGATGGTGGGCCAGTCCTGGAGCTTGAAACCCGTCCCCTCGGGGTCCTCCTCCGAGGCGTTGAGCAAGAGCAGCTTGCGCGAGACGTAGGTGTCCGACAGGGTAAGCTTGAAGGGCACCTCGGGCTCCATGAAGATGCTGAAGATGGTGGAGGAGCGGGTGTCCAGACGGCTGTACCAGTAGCGCAGCGGCTCGGATTCGGTGCGCCCGTCGAGGAGGTTGGCGTAGATCAGGTAGTTGAAGGTCCGGGGCTCGAAGGTGTTGAACAGGGTGCTCTGCATGCAGGGGAACATGGTCAGGTCCGACTCCACCACGGCCCGGCGCATCTTGACCCGGTAGTTGTCCTTGCCGGACTGGGGCTTGTCCACGGCCCAAAAAGCCCGGCCCGTGTCCTCGGCAAAACGGTAGCCCTCGAGGATGGCCTTGTGCACCGAGTGCTTGCTGTCCATGAGCCCAGGCACCCGCAGCATCCCGGCCGTGTCCACCATGTTGTAGAAGCGCGCCGCCCCCTGAAAGGTGAGGAACACGCTGTCCTCGGCGGGCTTGTCCGGAAAGAGCTCCCCGTGACGCAGCAGGTTCACCCGGCAGAACAGGGTGGAGAATCCGTTGCGCCCCCGCTTGCCTGCGTCCGCCAGGGGCTCGGCGCCCAGGGCCCGCACCAGGGGCGCCAGCAGCGCGTACTGCAGTTCCAGATTGGCCGCGTCCACCCGCTCCGGCAGGTCCGCCGGGGTACCCCAGGCCGTGCGTGCATCCTGCACCGTGGCCAGGGTCAGGCTGGGCAGTCCGGCCAGGGCGCCCGGCTCCCCACCCAGCAGGGGGCGGTCCGGCAGGTAGCTCTGCCAGTTGCGCAATTTGCTGGGTCGCAGGGTGTCCTTGAGCTGCCCGCCGATCTCCGGGGGCAACGCCTCGGCGGCCTTGCGCAGCAGTTCGTCCAGAGGACTGAAAAACCGGGTGCGGTTCACCCCGGGGTCCAGGTCGTAGAGCCAGCCCATCTCGAAAGCACCGAGGCCGTTGCCCCGGCTGGAAAGGTGCAGGCTGACCATGGCCGCCAGCTTGAGGGGTTCCA
>CAZNSV010000625.1:0-1798 GCA_964575775.1 uncultured Desulfovibrionaceae bacterium | reverse complement strand
GGGGGTGCGCCAGTGGCGCAGCACCCGCCACCCGGGCCGTTGCGCCAGGAAGGCGTCCACCTGGGCCTCGTTTTCCGCCGGGTGCAGGGTGCAGGTGAGGTAGACCAGGCGCCCCTCGGGGGGGAGCAGCTCCGCCGCCGCGTGCAGCAACCGTGATTGCAGCCGCGTCAGGTCCGCCACGTCGGCGGGCGTGCGCCGCCACTTGCCGTCAGGCCGACGGCTCAACACGCCCAGTCCGGAGCAGGGTGCGTCCAACAGCACGGTGCCCGGACGCAGCCACAACGGGGGGCGGGTGGCATCGGCCAGAAAGACCGGAATCTCGGGCAAGCGCAGCCGCCGCAGCTCCTGGCGCAGCCCCGCGAAGCGACGGGCGGCGGAGTCCGAGGCCCAGAGCGGGGCGGGCGTAGCAGATTCCCGGGGGGGCAGCCCCTCCAAGAGGGCGCAGGCCTTGCCGCCGTGACCGGCACAAGCGTCCCAGATGGGCAAAGGCCAGCCGCTTTCACCTTCGGAAGGGAAGGCCCCCAGCTCCTGCAGGGCCTGCAGGGCTGCCAGGCTCTGGCGCGAGAGGGCGCCGGTACTCTCCAGGGACTCCTGGTCGGGCAGGGCCGCGTTGCCACTCAGGGCCACGCCGTGGGGCAGGGCCAGGCGGCAGGATTCGTGCCCCGCGAGCCGCGCGGCCAGGGCGGCGCTGTCCGGGTGCCGGGGGTTGAGTCGCAGCCCCAACAACGGAGGCGCGGCCTGGGCTTCCAGCAGTTGCAGCGTCTGCTCCGGACCGTAGGCCTTGCGCCAGAGGGCCACGATCCACTCCGGGCAGCTGTAATAGCGGGCCAGGAAGCGGGTCTCGGGCTCGCCCTGGCGGCGGTAGAAGTCGGGTGCGGCGGCCTGGCTCCCCAGGCCGGAAATCTTGCGCAGCACGGCATTGACCAACTTGCCCAGGGCCGGAGAAATGTTCTTGGTGCTCCAGCGCACGCCCCAATCCACGGTGGCGTAGGCCGGAACCCGCTCCAGACGCACCAGGGCATAGGCGCACTGGGCCAGGAGGATGTGCAGGCGCTGGGGGAGCTTCTCCGGCGCGCGCAGGTGCTGGGCCACGAGATAGTCCAGGCGCCCCTTGAGCCGCAGGGTGCCGTAGACCAGCTCCGTGGTCAGCCCCCGGTCGCGGGGATCCAGGCCGGGCGCGGCGCGCAGGGTCTTGTCCAGGCTCAGCTGCACGTCCTGCTGCTGCAGCAGGACCTCTTCCAGACAGCGCTGGGCCAGGCTGCGGGCCTCGGGCCCCTCGGCAGGGCGCGGGGCGGGCTTGCCCGGACTGCCGGGCTTGCGGGGAGGGTGGGGCGGTCTGGGGGGCATGCTCAGGCCTTGGCGGCGGAGGCGGGCTCCTGCCTGGGAGGTTCCGCGGGGCGCGGCAGGTGCTCGGGGTCCAGGAACAGCTCCAGGGCCTGCCCCAGCCGCTCCAGGTTGACCAGGGTATCCAGGCAAGGCCCGTGGGGGCGCTCGTTGAGCACGCCGAACACGGGAATGGGGTAGGTGTCCTGAATGCCGCTGGAGAGGTCGCGCTCGCAGGCCACGGCCAGAATGATGCGGGGGCGCGTCTGCACCACGATGCGCCGGGCGATGGTGCCCCCGGTGGCAATGGCCAGGTGCACGCCGTAGCGTTCGGAAAGTTCGATCAGCCCCTTGATGGGGCAGAGCCCACAGCGCTTGCAGTTCATGATGTCGTAGGTCAGGCGCATGTCGCAGCGGCTGTTCTGCAGGCAGTGGGGCATGAGCAGGAGCACTTCGTTGGGCTTGTAGCGGCGGG
>CAZNSV010000624.1:0-1813 GCA_964575775.1 uncultured Desulfovibrionaceae bacterium | reverse complement strand
TCGAGAGCGACCACGTGCACTGCCTGGACGTGATGCACTGCCACAACGAGGAGTGCCCCGTGTTCCTGGACCCCAGCCGGGTCTGCTACCTGGAGACCGGCTCCGAGGCCATTTCGCCCAAATGGCGCGATACCTGCATCTTCCTGAACAAGTACGACACCTGCATGGCCTGCCCTGTGTACACCATGCGCAAGGGCGACGAACTGGCCGAGATGCGCAACGTGGTCAACACCATGATGCGCCACTGGAAGACCTTCCTTTCCCGCTCCGGCCACCTGCTGGCCTACGTGCTGCGCAGCCAGGAGACCACGGGGCAGATACCCTCCCTGGACGTGGTGTCCAAGCGGCTGGAGCAGATGGCCAAGCTCACCTTCTTCGGCCACGACCTGCAGGGCACCCTGGACAAGGATGAGGTCTACCAACAGCTGGCCGACGTCTTCAAACGCGAGTTCGGGCTCTCCACCTTCGTGCTCTTCGAGGTGGACCACGACGCGGACCGCATCGTCATTGCCCTGGACGAGAGCCGCGACAGCATGCTCTGCAAGCGCGAGGTGCTCCTCTCCACGGAAATCTGCCGGGCCAAGCGCGTGTCCGAGGACGTGTTCTCCTTTTACAATCCGGTGCTCTGCCCCTACTTCAGTTGCGACACGGACAAGTACGTACGCTGCTGCCTGCCCATGGTCATGGGGGGGCAGGTGGGCGCGGTGTTCTCCTTCGTGGCCCCCAAGAACCAATGGCTGACCCTGCGCGAGGAGCTGATCCCCATCATGCGCAAGTATCTGGACACCGCGGCCCCGGTGCTCAGTTCGCTGCGCCTGCTCAGACTCTCCAAGGAGCTGGCCCTGCGCGACCCCCTGACCCACTCCCACAACCGCCGCTTCCTGGACGAGTTCATCGCCAAGTACGAGCCCCTGTCCGAACGCGAAGGCCGCCGCACCGGCTTCCTCATGGCCGACCTGGACTACTTCAAGCAGGTCAACGACGAATACGGACACGAAGCCGGCGACCTGGTGCTCAAACAGGTGGTGGCCGTGATCAACGGCAGTATCAGGCGCTCGGACCTGCTCATTCGCTACGGGGGCGAAGAGTTCCTGGTGCTGCTGCAGGACGTGAAGAACGGCATGGCCGAAACCGTGGCCGAGAAGATCCGGGCCCAGGTGGAGATGACCGCCTTCGACCTGGGCAGCGGCGTGAGCATCAACAAGACCATCAGCGTGGGGGTGGCCGAATACCCGGACGACGGCAACACCCTGTACAAGGCCATCAAGTTCGCGGACGTGGCGCTCTACGCCGCCAAGAACCAGGGCCGCAACCGGGTGGTGCGCTTCCAGCCCGAGATGTGGACCGGCGACCAGTACTGAGCCGTTCCTACCCCGCAATAACAAAGCCGGAGCGTGCGAGCCTTCTGGGCCCCACGCTCCGGCGTTCGTATCTTGATGCGTCGTGCGCTACTTGCCAAGCAACTCCGTGACCTTGGCCATGACCGCAAAGGCGTCGGCCACGTAGAGCACGTCGGCCTTGCCCTGGGCCCAGCCGCAGGAGGCATCCAGGTTCACGGCCCGGCGCTCGGTGATGAAACGCCAGCCCACCACGTGGGGTTCCTCGCCGTGGCAGCAGGTGGCCAGGCCCTTGGCGTGGCGCGGCGTGGAGCCGGTCTGCCCCACCTGGTGCAGGTGCGTGAGAAAGGGCAGCACGGGCTGGCCTTCCGAGCCCTGGTCCACCAGGGACTTGGAGCTGCCCAGGGAGGCCTGGCAGGCGTCCAGAAAACCCAGAATGGTCTGGGAGGCCAGCTCGCCCTTGGTCTGCCCGTCGC
>CAZNSV010000623.1:0-1814 GCA_964575775.1 uncultured Desulfovibrionaceae bacterium | reverse complement strand
ATCTTGCTGCGCATGGAGTCCTCGCTTGTGGTCGGGGTTGGCTCGGGTGAACGGCAGGGGCTGCCAGGTGTTCCGTTCAGGTCGAAGGTCCCGCGCCGCACGTCGGACACCGCAGGACCGGGGAATGCCTCAGAATCCGTCTGCTCCGCTCAATACCATATCCGCCCAGGATTGCCAGAAGAACCGCAGACCAGGGCCGTCAGAGCCCGTTTAACGGAAAAAGGACTTGAGAGCGACGGCATTATTGCAGTAATAAGGGCAATACACTCCGTTTCGGGCGGAATACCCGGCAGGTACGTTCCTGGCCCCACGCACAGGAACCCGCCGCTTCGCCCCATCGGGTGCAACGATTGCCTCCAAGGCGGTGACCATGGCCTCTGCCCCCGTCCGGCCGGCCCCCAGACCATTCTGGGGGGTGAAGTCCTACACCTATCTCTTCGTGAGCTATGTGTGCTCAGTGGCCCTGCTGGCCTATCTCTGGGGCTGGTACCAGGAGCGCCAGCTCATCAATGCCGTGGACGAACGCCTGCACCAGGCCGCCGTGGCCCTCAAGCTGATGCTGGCCCCGGACTTCCACGACCGAGCCCTGGACGCCTCGTCCATTTCACTGGAGGAGGAGCTGCGCAACCGCGAGGCCCTCAACCACTTTGCCGCCGAAGCGGGCCTGGTCTACGTCTACACCCTGGCGGAAAAGGACGGGGAGTTCTTCTTCGCCGCCCCCACGGTGACGCCGGAAGAAGCCCAGGAACGCGAGCGCTGGTACTTCTACCCCTACGAGGACATCCCCACGGCCTTTCTGCGGGCCTGGAAGACCCGCACCCCGCAGTACGCCACCTATTCCGACCAATGGGGCACCTTCCGCTCCGTGGCGGTGGCGGAACGCGGCCCCGGCGGGCGCCCCTACCTGGCCTGCGCGGACATGGACATCTCGGCCATCAACCAGGCCCGCCTGGTGCAGTACGCGGCGGTGGTGGGGGCCTCCCTGCTCCTGGTGGGGCTCTGCATCCCCTTGCTGGTGATCTTCCGGCGCACCCACACCGCCCATGCCGACTACCTGGCCGAGCTGAACAGCCGCCTGGCCGAGAAGGCCCGCCAGCTGGAGCTGGCCAACTGTCGCCTGGTGGAGATCGGGGAAGTGAAGTCCACCATGATGAATTCCGTGTCCCACGAGCTGCGCACGCCCCTGACCTCCATCGTGGGCTACGTGAAGCTCACGGACCGCACCGTGGCGCGCTTTTTCGAGCCCCTGGTCCAGGACAACCCGGAACTGCTCAAGCACGTGGAGCGGATCCACGAGAACCTGCGCATCGTGTCCCAGGAGAGCGAACGCCTCACGCGGCTGGTCAACGACTTCCTGGACCTGGCCAAGATCGAGTCCGGCAACATGGACTGGCACAACGAGCTGCTGGACCCCCGCACCGTGCTGGGCACGGCCCTGGACGCCGTGCGCGGCGAGCTGGAAGGCCGCAGTGACCTGGAACTGCAGGTGGATGTTGACCCCCAGGCCCCCCTCTTCCGGGCCGACCCCGACCGCATCCAGCAGCTTCTGGTGAACCTGCTGCACAATGCCCTGAAGTTCACACCCAAGGGGCGCATCGTGCTGGGCGCCCGCGCCGTGGAGCAGGGGCTGGAGCTCAGTGTGAGCGACACGGGCGTGGGCATCGCGCCCCATGATCAGGCCGTGCTCTTCGAGAAGTTCCAGTGCCTGCGCGCCGGGGATACCGTGGTGGACAAGCGCAAGGGCACGGGCCTGGGCCTGGCCATCTGCAAGCAGATCGTGGAGCATTACGGCGGCCGCATCAGCCTGGAATCGG
>CAZNSV010000622.1:0-1819 GCA_964575775.1 uncultured Desulfovibrionaceae bacterium | reverse complement strand
GCCGGAACTGTAGGAAAAACGCAAAGGAAGGCCAAGGAACCGCATGACCGCCCTGCACAAGATCAAAAGCATCGAGGAGCTGGCCTCAATCGTCCGGCACGAGCAGGCCATGGGCCGCAAGGTGGTGCACTGCCACGGGGTCTACGACCTGCTGCATATCGGCCACATCCGGCACTTCCACCAGGCCCGCCAGTTTGGCGACCTGCTGGTGGTGACCCTGAGCCCGGACCGCTTCGTGGACAAGGGGCTCGGACGCACGGCCTTTCCGGAGAGCCTGCGCGCCGAGGCCCTGGCCTCGCTCAAGGACGTGGACTACGTGGCCGTGAACCAGTGGCCCACGGCCGAGGAGACCCTGCGGCTGCTCAGGCCCGACTTCTACGCCAAGGGCGACGAGTTCAAGGGCATCGAGACCGACCCCACGGGCAAGATGGCCCTGGAGGCCGCCGTGGTGCGGGAGGTGGGCGCCAGGCTCGTCTTCACTTCGGACATCGTGTTCTCGTCCTCCAACCTCATCAACCGCTATCTTTCCCACTTCAGCGCCGAGCAGCAGGACTACCTGAACCTCTTCCGCGCCCGGCACCCCCTGCCCGAGGTCCTGGGCGCCCTGGAGGCCATGGCCGACCTGCGCGTGCTGGTCCTGGGCGACGTGATCCTGGACGAGTACCAGTACTGCCAGGCCATCGGCAAAGCCTCCAAGGACCCCATCCTGGCCCTGCAGTACCAGTCCGAGGAGTTGCACGCCGGGGGCGTGCTGGCCGTGGCCAACCATCTGGCCGGGTTCGCCAGCCGGGTGGACCTGGTGGCCGTGCTCGGCGCCCGGGACTCCAACGAGGCCTTCATCCGGGAGCAGCTGCGCGGCAACGTGCGGGCCGAATTCGTGCTCAAGCCCGAGGCCCCCACCACGCTCAAGCGCCGCTTCCTGGACTCCGAGACCCTGCAGAAGGTCATGGAGCTCTACGTGATGGACGACCGGCTCCTGCCCGAGGCCCTGGATCTACCCCTGTGTCGGCGGGTGGCGGAGCTGGCCGCCGAGGCCGACCTGGTGGTGGTGGCGGACTTCGGGCACGGCACCATCAGCCCGGCCATGGTCCGCACCCTGTGCGACAGCGGGGCCTACCTGGCCGTGAACACCCAGGCCAACGCCGGCAACCGGGGCTTCAACACCATCGGCAAGTACCCGCGCTGCGACTTTTTTTCCCTGGCCGAGCACGAATTGCGCCTGGAGACCCGGGACCAGACCGCCCCCTTGCGTCCTCAGCTCACGGCCCTGGCGGAGCGCCAACAAGCGGGGCACGCCGTGGTCACGCAGGGGCGCATGGGCTGCGTGGTCCACGCGCGAGGCGGCAGCACCGTGAAGACTCCGTCCTTTGCCTGCAAGGTGGTGGACCGCATCGGCGCGGGCGACGCCCTCTTCGCCGTGTCGGCCCTGGCCGCCCGCAGCGGCCTGAGCGTGGACATGGTGGGGCTCCTGGGCAGCATGGCCGGGGCCCTGGCCGTGGAGGTCCTGGGCAACCAGCGCAGCGTCGAAAAAATGGCGCTCAAGAAAGCCCTCACCGCGGTGCTCAAGTAGACGCCCATGAGCCGCTACCCTCTGTTTGCCCGCGAGCGATTGCGCATCGCCCCCCTGGCTGAACGGGAGCACGACCTGGACCGGGGCGTGCTCCTGGAGCTGCCCGAGGCGCTGCCTGCCGGGCCCGATCCGGCCTTCGACGCCGTGGCCCAGGCCCTGGTGCGGGCCAGGGAGCGCGGTGCCGCGTCCCTTTTCATGGTGGGGGCCCACGTCATCCGCTCCGGGGTGCAGCGCTACGTGCTGGACCTC
>CAZNSV010000621.1:0-1827 GCA_964575775.1 uncultured Desulfovibrionaceae bacterium | reverse complement strand
TGCCCGACGGCCACGCGGGCCGCCGAGGCCGCCGAACGACGCGCCCGGCTGGCGGATCTGGCCCTGGCCCTGCGCGCCGCACCCCAAGACCTGGAACGAGAGTTGAGGACACCCGCGTGAACAACGCCACCCTGCACGTGACCATCGAGGCCAGAGACCTGGCCGGACCGGCCCTGGAGCGCCTGGAGCAGCGGGCGCGGCGCGCCCGACAGGAAGGGGGGCGGGCTGTCCGGGGCCTGCAAGGGCTCGGCGGTGCGGCCCACGGCTTTGCCGAGGCCATGCAGCCCCTGGAAGGCTGGCAGAGCACCTTGCGCCACCTGGCCAGGGAACTGCCCCACAGCGCCAGCGAGGCCTCCCGGGCCTTCATCGGCCTGCGCACCCGGGCCCTGGAGCCGAGTCTGCGCAGCCTGGAAGCCCTGCAGCGTCGGGCCAGGGAGCTGAACCAGACCCTGGGGCGCGAGCCCCAAGGCAGGGCGGGCCTGACCGCCCCCCTCCCGCAGCGCTACGCCGGGGGCGGGACCGTGTTCCCCAGATTGGGGCACCCCCTCATCGCCAGCGGCACCGGCACCCGGGACGATGTCCCAGCCCTGCTGATGCGCGGCGAGTTCGTGCTGCGCCGGGCCGCGGTGCGGCGCTACGGTCTGGCCTTTCTCCACGCCCTCAACCAGGAGCGCCTGCCCGCCCAGTCCGTGGACCTGGTGCCGCGCTTCGCCCAGGGGGGGCTGGTGCTGCCGCCCCAGCTCGTGCACCTGGTGCCGCGCTTCGCGTCCGGCGGTTCCGTGGCCGAGCTGTTCGCCAAGTACGGCGCCACCTCGGAGAGCGAACTGCAGGCGCAGTTCGCGGCCATGGCGGAAAAGCTCGGTTCGCGCCTCAAGCTGTCCTTTATCCAGGAGCAGCCCGCGGCTTACCTGTCCTCCATCCTGGGCATCGTCACCGATTCCCTGGAGGTCTTCAAGGCCCCCAGCAGCGACTCGCAGACCCGGGTCGGCGCAGCCAAGGGCGCCTCGGCTGCCCTGGAGACCCAGAAACAGGCCATCAACACCGAATACGCGGCGCGCATCGCCCTGGCCCGTAGCGAGGGCAACGAAGGCCTGGCCGACGCCCTGGAGCTGCAGCGTCTGGAGCTGGAGCGCATCGTGGAGGAACTGCAGCGCACCCTCGCGGACCTGGTGGACAGCTACTACGAGCAGGTGGAGAGCATCGTCACCAAGGCCGAGTCCGAGCTTTCCGACCTGGAGGAGCAGGCCGCCAAGGCCAAGGACTCCATCTGGAAACGCTACCGCACCATGACGGAGCAGAAGGCGGGCAACAGCAAGGGGAGCAACTTTTTCCAGCAACAGGAGCAGTCCAAGGCCACCAAGGAAGAGCAGGCCTCCAACCGCAGCTTTTCCAGCAAACGCGCCCGGGTGACACGCACGGCGCAAAGCAATGTGCGCAGCCAGACCCGGAGTGTGCAGCGCGAGGCGAGCAAGGCGGAGTCGGCCCAGACCTACGACGGCCTCGAGGCCCAGGGGCTGGGGCGGGTGGAATTGCGCGGTCTCTACCGCAGCTGGCTGACCGAGATCCAGGACCTGGAAATCGAGTGGGACAAGGCCCTGGCCGAGCTGGAGCGCAGTTACGGCACCCTCAGCGTCTCGGGGTTCAAGCAGTTTCTCTCCCAAGGGGGGCTGGTGGGGCTGCCGCATTTCGCCCAGGGCGGCGCGGTGCCCGCGCGCTCGGAGGCCTGGGCCGGGGTGGCGCGTTTTGCCCGGGGTGGGGCGGTGCCCGCGCAGTTGGGCACGCCGGGGCGCGATTCCGTGCTGGCCATGCTCATGCCCGGGGAGTTCG
>CAZNSV010000620.1:0-1838 GCA_964575775.1 uncultured Desulfovibrionaceae bacterium | reverse complement strand
AGCAGGATGGTGGAATTGAGGGCCAGCAGGCAGCGGGCCTGCCCCAGGAGGGGCGCCTTGTCGATTTCGCCCCGCAGCACCACGACATCGCTCCCGGCCAGGTGCTCCTCGGCAGCGGAGCGGTCCGTGGGGTGCAGTTTGAGCACCAGGGTCGCGCCGTGGCGTTGGCAGAGCGGCGCCACCGTGTCCCGCACGTGCTCCAGGAACCGCCCGGTGAAGCCGGGCAGCAGGTCCAACGGGCAGGAGGCCAGCACGCAATAGGGGCGCTGTTGCAATGCCGGGGGCAGGCTCTGGGTGGCGGAAGGGTCACCCCCGGTGGGGATGCGACCGCGCCCCAGCCCGCAGCGGTGGATGCGCTCCGGCGAAAAACCGGCGGTCAGCAGACGCTGGGCGCTGTAGTCGCCCAGGGCGGCGTAGTCCCCGCCATGGAGCAGGGCGGTGAGTGCATAGTGCGAGGGAAAGGCCGGGCCATGCTCGAAGGCCAGGGTCCTGGCGCCGGTTTCCGCTGCCAGGCGGGCCAGGAGCAGGGACTTGGCGGCGTAGGGGTGCCCCAGCAGAAGCAGTTTGGGGCTGCGGCGCCGGAACAGGTCCACGGCCCGGACCTGGAAGGCGTCCGCCTCCACCAGCAGGCGGAGCCAGTGGTAGGGCAGGCTCGCGGCCTCCTTCCGGGTCAGACCCAGGCCTGCCGGGTCCTGCGGGAGTGGGGGCAGCAGGGTCGCGGCCTGCAGCAGCAGGGCCGGGGACATGGCCGTGGCGGGCAGGTCCAGGGACTCCACCTGCCGCCCCTTGGCGACCAGGGCCGGGACAAAGGAGTCCGGCGCCAGGAACACCGCCTTGCTGTCCGCCAACTCAGGGTGCTCCAGAACCGGCTCGATGGTTTTGAGGACAAAGTGCGCCCCGGCCGCGATGAGCAGTTTCGCCGGTTCCGGTGACCGCAGCGGGGGCAGGTAGTTGGCGGCCTCGCGGCCGGGCCTCGCCGCCACGGCAATGGGCTCCAGCTCGCCGCGCAGAAAGGCTTGCACGGCGACCAGATCCGCCCCTGTGGGGGCATGGATGCAGGGAACCTGGTCCAGACAGGCCCGCACCGTTGCCGCGTGCCGCCGCTGCACCGGAGTCCAGGCGGTTTCCGGGGTCCGGACCTCGAGCACCAGGGCCTGCAGGACCCGCAGCAGCTCCGGGAAGGTCTCGGCCTGATGCACGGCGGGGCGCAGCCAGCCGTAGGGGTCCTCGCCCCCCTGGGGCAGACGGTAGCCCAGCACCGGCCGCCCCTGATGCAGCGCGCCCAGCACCGGTTGGTTGAGGTAGGAGGTGAGCAGCAGGTCCGCGTTCTCGTCCGCACCGTCTCTGTCCAGCAGGACGTTGGCGTGCTGGTCGAGCCGGGCCGCGTGCCATTCCCGCAGGTCCGCGTCGGCCCGATCCGCCGGATGCAGGCCCGCCACGAACCGGCAGTCCGGCAGGCGTGCGGCCAGGAATCCGAGGGCGGCCAGCAGCTCCACCGCCTGGGCGAGGGGCGGCAGGACCACGCGGATGGTCACCGCCCCTTGTGGGGGTGGTAGGGGCGCGGACAACGCTTGTCGCGGGGCCAGGCCCAGGCCGGAGAACCCCAGCTCGGCCAGCACCGCGAAATGTTCCGGCGCGGGGCAGAGGACCCTGCCCGCGGCCCGGGCCAGGAGCAGATCGTCCCGGGTGGGGGGGGAGCTCCCGGCCGCAAGCGCGTGGCAAACCGGTAGCTCCAGAAGGGCGGCGGCGGCCAAGACCCCGCCTTCGAATTCCGGGCGCCCGGAATGTCCGGCCACGAGCAGCCCGGAGGGGGCGGCACGCTCCAGGGCCAGCAGAAA
>CAZNSV010000619.1:0-1840 GCA_964575775.1 uncultured Desulfovibrionaceae bacterium | reverse complement strand
CTTGAGGATCTCGTAGGCCGATTCCCGGTCCACCTCCTTTTCATACACACCCGCCACCAGGGAAGACTGGATCAGGCGACGGCGCTGGCCATCCTCGATGGGCCCGATCTGGCCCTGGGGGGGGAGGATGTAGGCCCGCTCCACGATTCCGGGGCGGCCCTTTTCGTCCAGGAATGAGACCAGGGCCTCGCCCACGCCCAGTTCCGTGATCACCGATTCCTCATCCAGGTCCGCATTGTCCCGCATGGTCTGGGCGGCTGCCTTGACTGCCTTCTGGTCCCGGGGCGAGAAGGCGCGCAGAGCATGCTGGACCCGGTTGCCCAACTGGCCCAGCACCTTGTCCGGAACGTCAGCCGGGTTCTGGGTGACGAAGAACACGCCCACCCCCTTGGATCGGATCAGGCGCACCACCTGCTCGATCTTGTCCACCAGGGCTGCTGGTGCGTCGTTGAACAGCAGGTGGGCCTCGTCGAAGAAGAACACCAGCTTGGGCTTGTCCAGGTCGCCCGCCTCGGGCAGGTTCTCGAACAGTTCGGCCAGGAGCCAGAGCAGCAGGGTGGCGTACATCTTGGGGGCCAGCATCAGCTTGTCGGCCGACAGAATGTTGATCACCCCCTTGCCGGCGTCGGTCTGCATCAGGTCGTCGATGTTCAGCATGGGCTCGCCGAAAATCTTTTCTCCCCCCTGGGATTCCAGGGCCAGGAGGCCACGCTGGATAGCCCCCACGCTTGCCGAGGAGATGTTGCCGTATTCCGTGGTGAACTGCTTGGCGTTCTCGCCTACGAACTGGAGCATGGCCCGCAGGTCCTTGAGGTCCAGCAGGAGCAGACCGTTGTCGTCCGCCACCTTGAAGACCAGATTCAATACCCCGGTCTGGGTTTCGTTCAGGTCCAGCATCCGGGCCAGGAGCAGGGGGCCCAGGTCGGAAATGGTGGCCCGGACCGGGTGTCCCATTTCGCCAAAGGGGTCCCACAAGGTCACCGGATAGGCCTGATAGGCATGGTCGTCCAGGCCCAGTTGCTGCTTGCGTTCCTCCACCTTCTTGTTGCCGCCGCCCGGCTGGGACAGACCGGACAGGTCGCCCTTCACATCCGACATGAAGCAGGGTACGCCGATGGCCGAGAACTGCTCGGCCAGGGTTTGCAGGGTGACGGTCTTTCCGGTCCCGGTGGCTCCGGTGATCAGGCCATGCCGATTGGCCATCTGGGGCAGCAAGCTCAGCGCGGCATGGTCATTCTTGGCGATGATGAGGTTGTGGGTCATGGTGCCTCCTCGGTGTATTGGGCCCATTGTAAGTGCCTGCGTGGCGGCAAACAAATGGGATCAGGGGAGGCTTGGGCAAGGCGGCATGGGATGGCCTGCCTCGAATCTGGGCAGCAGGAAAGGCCCGTCTGCGCGGCTTGGTGGCTGCCCCCGGCAGGTGCCGGGGGCAGCGGGGCGGTCAGCGGAGCTTGAAGCGCTCCACCAGGGACTGCAGGGTATTGGCTGTACCGCTCAACTGGCGCGCGGCGTCATCCAGTTCATGCATGGTGGCACTGTTCCGTTCGCTGATCTGGCTGATCCGCTCCATGGACGCGGCCGTCTCATGGCTGGCCCGGGTCTGCTCCTGGGTGGCGCCGGCGATATGCTGGATGAGCCTGTTGACATCGGTGGCGGCGGCCACGATCTCGTCCAGCTGTTTGCGAGTGACCTGGCTGATCTGGGCATTCTCGTTCACGTCCGCGCTGACCTTGGCCATGGCACCCACCACTTGGGTGGTTTTGTCACTGACACTGGTGACGGTTTCCGTGATGGAGAGGGTGCTGGCGGAGGTGCGTTCGGCCAGCTTGCGCACCTCGTC
>CAZNSV010000618.1:0-1844 GCA_964575775.1 uncultured Desulfovibrionaceae bacterium | reverse complement strand
CCGGGCTGGCGAGGCCGGACGGGGCTTTGCCGTGGTGGCGGACGAGGTGCGCAAGCTGGCGGAAAAGACCATGAGCGCCACCAAGGAGGTGGAGGCCCGCATCAAGGCCATCCAGGACGCCGCCGTGCACGCCGCCACCAACGTGGACCAGGCCGAGACGGCCGTGGCCGCGGCCAACCGGCAGGCCCGGGCCTCGGGGCAGGCCCTGGAGAGCATCCTCAGGTTGTCGGACGACACCGCGCTCCAGGTCCAGTCCATTGCCGCGGCCTCGGAAGAGCAGTCCGCGGCCTCGGAGGAGATCAACACCGCCGTGGAACAGGTCACCACCATCGCCACCCAGTCGGCGGAGGACATGGACCGTTCCCTGAAGGCGGCCCAGGAGCTGGCGCGCCTGGCCGAGTCACTGCAGCGACTCATCCGGGAGCTCAAGGGCTGACATGCCCTCCCTGCGCAACCTGCAGACCCTGCTCCTGGCGGTGGTGTTGCTGGCCCTGCTCCCCATGCTGGGGCTGGGCCTGCACACCAGCCTGAGCTACCGCGCCCAGGCCCTGGCCACGGCCCAGGCCAACGCCCTGCGTCTGGTCCGGCTGCTGGAGGGTGAACAGCGCCAGGCAGTACTCACGGCGGGCATGCTGCTGCAAACCCTGGGCGAGGTTCCCCAGGTAGTCCAGGGCGACCGGGTCGGGGCGGGGCAGCTCTTCGCATCGCTGCTGCGGCACTTTCCTCAGTTTGCCAACATCCTGGCCCTCACTCCCGAAGGCCGGGTCTACGCTTCGGCCGTGGAAGGCTTCAACGGCAAGGACCTGGCCCAGGACGAGGCCGTGGAGGCCGCCCGGCGCAGCCGGGCCCTGGCCCTGGGCAGCTTCCATGTCTGCCCGGTCACCGGGAAGATGGTGCTCACCTTTGCCCAGCCTGTCCTGGACAGCGCCGGGAACCTGCGCTTGCTCCTGACGCTGGACTTCGATCTGGCCTATGCCGGGAGCATCATCCACGCGGCGGGACTGCCCCTGGGCTCCACCTTTGTCATGAGCGACCACACCGGCTCCATCCTCTACCGCTACCCGGACCCGGATCTCTGGCAGGGCAAGCCCGTTCAGGGCCCGCTGCACGAAACCATGCTGGCCCTGGGCACCGAGGAAGGGGTCTTCCAGGCGCTGGGCCTGGACCAGGTGCCCCGCCTTTACGCCTTCAAGCTCTTCTCCCTGGGGCCGCAGGGGCAGGGCATCCACCTGCGCATCGGCATTCCCAAGGCCGCCGTGCTGGGCTCCGTGGACACCATGCTGCTTCTGCATACCGCCGGAGCCGCGGTGATCGCGATCCTGGTCCTCTGGCTGGCCAGAATCGGCTGCTCGCGCATGTTGTTTCGCCCCATTTCCCGCCTCATCGCGGCGGCGCAAGCCATTGCCCAGGGGCGGCTGCAGGAGCGCTCGGACCTGCCCCATACCGAGGACGACCTGGGCCTGCTGGCCCGGGCCTTCGACACCATGGCGGCCTCGCTGCAGCGCCGGGAGCAGGAGCAGAACAAGGCCGCCCAACGCATCTTCGAGAGCGGGGAACGCATCCGCGGCATGCTCAACGCCTCCTCGGATTCCGTGATCCTGGTGGACACCGAGGGGCGCATCCTGGACCTGAACCCCATCGCGGCCAAGCGCCGGACTCGACTGCCGGAAGAGCTGCTGGGCACCAGCCTCTTCGACGCCCTGCCCCAGGCTTCGGCCCAGCTGCGCAAGGCCAAGATGGCCGAGGCCGTGCAAAGCGGCGACACCGTGATCTACGAGGAGCGGCGCGGCCCCTACTGGTACGGCATCCGGCTGCACCCCATCCGCGACGCCCAGGGCACGGTG
>CAZNSV010000617.1:0-1849 GCA_964575775.1 uncultured Desulfovibrionaceae bacterium | reverse complement strand
TTTTCCACGATGCTGTAGGCCAGCCCGGCCAGGAGGGCGTCCTTGCCCGCGCCCTGCTGCAGGGCGTTCTGCAGCGAGTTCTCCATGAACACGGTGCAGCGTTCGCCCAGGGCGCAGGGCGTCTCGGCCTCCAGGGCCAGGGCCGCGAACTCGCCCTTGACCGAGACCGAGAGCTTCTCGGCCTGCTCCTCCAGGAAGGAGCCTGTGCCCGCGGCGCAGGCCTTGTTCATCTCGAAATCCACGATGATGCCGTCCTGGAGCTGGATATACTTGGAGTCCTGGCCGCCGATCTCCAGCACGGTGTCCACCCCGGCGCCCCCACGCAGGGCGTCCAGGCTCACGGCGCCACGGGCCTGGGCCGTGATCTCGTTCTTGACCAGGTCCGCGCCCACGCAGTCCGCGATCATGTAGCGGCCGGAGCCGGTGGTGCCCACGCCGCGAATCTCCACGGCGGTGCCCAGTTCGGCGCGCAGTTCGGCCAGCCCCTGCTTCACGGCCTCGATGGGGCGCCCGGCGGTGCGCAGATAGCGCTTGGCCAGCAGGGTGCCCTGGTCGTTCAGCACGGCCAGGCAGGTGCTGATGGAGCCGATGTCGATGCCCAGGTAGGCCGGAAGCGGCGGCGCCCCGGGCACGGGTGTGAAGCCCGGACTGCGCCCCGTGCACTGCTGCGGGTCGTGGCGCTGGAAAAAGGCCTCGCCTGGGCGCACCAGGGGGCCGAAGGGCGAAGGGGCCAGCTCCTCGACCCGGTTGGGGGCGATCCGCTCCAGGCCGGGCAGGTCCAGCACCCTGGCGGTGTCCCCGGCGGCCAGGGCCGCGCCCAGGGCCCCGAACAGGGTGGGGTCCTCGGGGGTGAGCAGCGCGTCGAGCCCCAGGACCTCGCGAAAGGCCCGCTGCACACCCCGGTTCAGGGCCACGCCACCCAGGAACGCCACCTGGGGGGGCAGTTTGCGCGCCCGCACAATGGAGCCGCGAAAGTTGCGCGCCACGGCGAAACAGAGGCCGGCCACCATGTCCTGCAGGGGCGCTGCGATCTGCTGCAGATGGATGAGGTCGGACTTGGCGAAGACGCTGCACCGCCCGGCCACGCGGGAGGGGCGCTCGCTCTTGACGGCCAGGTCGGCGAAGGCCTGGATGTCCAGGCCCAGGCGTTCGGCCTGCTGGTCCAGGAAGGTGCCGGTCCCGGCGGCGCACACGGAGTTGAGGGCGAAATCCCGGACCGAACCGTGGTCCAGCAGCAGGAGCTTGGCGTCCTCGCCCCCCATCTCCAGGACGGTGCGGACCTCGGGATGCGTCAGGGCCAGGGCTCGGGCCAGGGCCAGGAGTTCATTGACGTGGGGCAGGTCCAGGTGCCGGGCGATGTGCTTGCCCGCGGTACCGGTGACGGTCAGGGCCAGGGGGCCGTGCTGGGCCAGGGCCGCGTGCAGCAGGGCCAGGGCGGTCTGCAGGGGGCGCCCCTGGTGGCGCTGGTAGCGCTGGAACACGGTGCGTCCCGCCCCATCCAGCAGGACCAGTTTGACACTGACGGAACCGGCATCGAGCCCGGCGCGTAAATGCATGGCAGCTACCCGTCGTGAAAGGAGTATTTAGAGCATTTTAACTTTGAAATAGTTGAAATGCTCTTATGCAGTTCCCTGAAGCAAATAAAAATTGTTGCAGGGCAGAGCCTGGTTTCAAGGTGAAACTGCACTGGGGTTGGCCGCGGGACTGCGGCAATGGAGCAGCTTACAACGGGGGAGCGGGCAGCGTCCAGAGCGGGCGGTGGGATTTTTGGGCAGCGGGGGCCGGAGCTCCGGCAGGCCTTCAGTTCCGGGCAGGGCCCTGCACGCCCAGCCGGAGCACGATGTCCTGC
>CAZNSV010000616.1:0-1856 GCA_964575775.1 uncultured Desulfovibrionaceae bacterium | reverse complement strand
GCCTGGTCCGGATCGGGATGGGTTTCGAGAAAGATGCCGTCCACACCGGCGGCCACCGCGGCCCGGGCCAGGAGCGGCACGTATTCCCGCTGCCCCCCGGAGCGGCGGCCCAGACCGCCGGGCAGCTGCACGCTGTGGGTGGCGTCCAGGATCACGGGCACGCCCAGTCCCCGCAGCACGGCCAGGGAGCGGAAATCCACCACCAGGTTGTTGTAGCCGAAGCTGGCGCCGCGTTCGGTGAGCCACACGGCATTATTTCCCGTGGCGCGGACTTTGTCCAGCGCGCTTTGCATGTCCCAGGGCGCGAGGAACTGCCCCTTCTTGATGTTCACGATGCGCCCCGTGCGGCCCGCGGCCTGGAGCAGGTCGGTCTGGCGGCAGAGAAAGGCCGGGATCTGCAGCACGTCCGCCACCCGGGCCACGGGCTCGGCCTGCTCCGGGGTGTGGATGTCCGTGAGCACGGGCAGCCCCGTGGCCTCCTTGACCCGGGCCAGCCAGTCCAGCCCCTGGTGCAGGCCCGGCCCCCGAAAGCTCTCCCCGGCGCTGCGGTTGGCCTTGTCGAAGGAGCTCTTGAACACGGCGGTCAGGCCCAGGTCCCGGGCCGCTTCGGCCAGGGCCGCGGCGGTCTCCAGGGCCAGCTCCAGGCTCTCCAGCACGCAGGGCCCCGCAATGACGAAGGGGGCGCTCCGGCTGTGCTCGAACAGTGACGCGGATTCCATCAGGCCTGGCCCTTGCTCCCGGTGCCGCACTCCTTGGCCGCCTTGATGAACTCCCGGAACAAGGGGTGGGGGCGCATGGGATTGGACTTGAACTCCGGATGGAACTGGCAGCCCAGGAACCAGGGGTGGTCGGGCAGTTCCACGATCTCCACCAGGCTCTGGTCCGGGGAGAGGCCGCTGAGGAGCAGGCCGTGGCCGGTGAGCTCTGCCTCGTACTGCTTGTTGAATTCGTAGCGGTGGCGGTGGCGCTCGTCGATGTGCTCCACCCCGTAGGCCGTGAAGGCGCGGGTCTCGGGCTTGATCTCGCAGGGGTAGGCACCCAGGCGCATGGTGCCGCCCATGTCGCAGCCCTCGCAGCGCTTTTCCACCTGCTTCTTGCGGAAGTCGAACCACTCGGTCATGAGGTAGATCACCGGGTGCTCGGTCTTGGGGTCGAACTCCTGGGAGTTGGCCCCGGTCAGTCCGGCCACGTTGCGGGCGAATTCGATCACCGCGCACTGCATGCCCAGGCAGATGCCGAAGAAGGGTACCTCGTTCTCCCGGGCGTACTGGATGGCCCGGATCTTGCCCTCCACGCCCCGGGTGCCGAAGCCGCCGGGCACCAGGATGCCGTCCAGCCCGGCCATGCGCTGCTTGACGTTGGCCGAGGTCACTTCCTCGGAATTCACGTAGACCAGGTTCACGCGCACGTCGTTGGCCACGCCGCCGTGCACCAGGGCCTCGTGCAGGCTCTTGTAGGCCTCCTTGAGGTCCACGTACTTGCCCACGATGCCGATGCTCACCTCGCCGGAGGGCTCGGACAGGCGCCGCGCCAGCTCCCGCCAGGGCTTGAGCTTGGGGTTCTTGGCCGGCAGCCGCAGCATGATGGCCACCTTCTGGTCCAGCCCCTCTTCATAGAGCTTCAGGGGCACTTCGTAGATGTTGTTCACGTCCACGGCGGTGAACACTGCGTCCTCGTCCACGTTGCAGAACAGGGCGACCTTGGCCTTGAGCTCGGCGGGCAGATCCTTTTCGCTGCGGCAGAGGATCACGTCGGGCTGGATGCCGATGCTGCGCAGTTCCTTGACGCTGTGCTGGGGGGGGTTGGTCTTCAGCTCCCCGGCGGTCTTGATGTAGGGCACCAGGGTCAGGTGCACG
>CAZNSV010000615.1:0-1862 GCA_964575775.1 uncultured Desulfovibrionaceae bacterium | reverse complement strand
CATTGGGGTAGAGCAACTCCAACCGCCGCCGGATGAGCTCCATGGGCACGAACTCGGGGTGCCAGTGCACCGCCAGGATCTCGCGCTGCCGGGGGTAGGACTTGGGCGGCGTGAGGATCCGCTCCCGCTGCTCCGCGGTGAGTTCCACCGCGGTGATCTCCCGGAACAGGCGCAGGTCGTCCTCGGTCACGTCCCGTTCAAGACCCGCGAGGTCGATGCTCGCACACTGGGGAGGGCTGTCCGCGCGTACCAATTCTATGCTCGATCGTGGCATGGCTTCCGTTTTCCTGTCCGGGCCGCCGGGCTCGACGGGCAAGGTCGCGCCGGAGGCAGGCGGCCGCTATTTGTACCTGGCGTGACAGGCGTGCTTCAGATCGTCCAGGGCAGTCAATCCCTGGCGCACGCGCTCCAGGTCCTTTTCCGCGCAAGCCACCAGGAACTCCTGCATGGCCCGCTCGTAGTCGCCGTAATACTCTTCACCCTCGTCAGGATAGGAGATCATCAGCTCGCTGGCCAGTGCAAAGGCGTTGACCAGGTCCTTGGGGGGCAGCTCGCCCCGCTCCACCGCGTCCTTGAGCCCCTTGAACTGCGTCTTCATGCGCTTCTTCAGGCTCTTGTACTTGGGACGGGGGCGGATGGCATCGCTCAAAAACTCCTCGCCGCGCTCGGGCAGGAAGAAATCTTCATCCAACTCCTCCACGTCCTCCGCCCCTGACTCGTCCTGCGAGTCCACTGGGGCCAGGCTTGTCTCCGGCGGGGCGACACCGCCTTCCGCATCCGACCTTGACGAAGAAAACTCCAGCGGGGGCAAAGGCTTGGGAAACTTTACCTTGAGCTTCACCCGCAGGGCCCCGCCTTCCGGCTTGAGGGAAAAAGCCACACTCTTGAAGCCTTCCAACACGATGCTCGTGCTGCCGATGCGCAACTCCCCGGACTGGAGCTCTTCGCCCAGCTTGCGCAGGAACTCCCCCACCTCATCGGGGGGCAGCATCAGTTCAACCTTTCTCTTGCTGGCCTGGTCCATGAACCCTCCGGCTCGCGTCGCCTGCGGGGTGCTCGCGAAAGCCCCCCGTCAATGCCTTTATCCCTGTTTCACAAGAAGGACAACCGCAGGTGCGGGGAACCCGCCCCTCCCTTGGCCGAACAATGCCGCACGCCATCAGATCCTGCCGCAGCGGTGTTTGATGTTCACGCCCCGCACGATGAAAATCACGCTCTCGGCGATGTTGGTGGACAGGTCCCCCACCCGCTCGAGGCTGCGCGAGGAGAGGATGGTGTGCACGGAGCGCTCGATGGCCGGAGCCTCCTTGAGCATGTAATCCACCAGCTTCTTCAGGATGGAGAGATCGAGCTCGTTGGCGCGGCTGTCCATGTCGCAGACCCGTTGCGCCAGCTCCGCGTCGTCCTCCTTGAAGGCCTTGACCGCGGTGCGCAGCATCTCCAGGCTGGTGCCCGCCAGCTGCTCCAACAGATGATTGAACGGCAGCGGGGGGCGCAGGGACAGCAGCAAGGCCCGCTCGGCGATGTTCACGGCCTCGTCGCCCACGCGCTCCAGATTCACGATCATGCGCATGGTGCCCACGATGAAGCGCAGATCCCGAGCCACGGGCTGCGCCAGGGCCAGGAGCTTGAGACTGTTTTCGTCGATGTCGCACTCGAGCTTGTTGATGTCCTTGTCCATGTCGATGACCTCCTGGGCGAGGTCCGTATTGCGCTCGAGCAGGGCCTGCAACGCCTTGTCCATGGCCTTTTCGGCATAGGCCGCCATCTCCAGCACCTGCATGCGCAGACTGGTGAGTTCCTGTTCCAGATGGGTCTTGCTTTCCATATTCGTCCCCGATGGATTAGAGCACTTTGCCATG
>CAZNSV010000614.1:0-1868 GCA_964575775.1 uncultured Desulfovibrionaceae bacterium | reverse complement strand
CCGCCGATGGACGGCGCGCGTTCCACCAGGTGCACCCGATGTCCGGCCCTGGAAATGTCCAGGGCGGCCTGGATGCCAGCGATGCCCGCCCCCACCACGAGAATGTCGGGGTGCACGCTCTGCACCCGGGAAAAGAGCTCTTCGTGGTAGTTGACCCGGTGGACCGCGGCCCGCACCAGGTTCTTGGCCTTGGCCGTGGCCAGGACGCTGTCCTCGGTGATCCAGGAGCAGTGCTCGCGGATGCAGGTCATCTGGAAGAGGAAGGGGTTGAGTCCGGCCCGCAGGCAGGCGTTCTGAAAGGTTTTTTCGTGAATGCGCGGGGAGCAGGAGGCCACCACCACGCGATTGAGCCCCCAGCTCTTGATGTCGCGGATGATCATGTCCTGTCCGGGCTCGGAGCACATGAACTTGTAGTCGCGGGCCACCACCACGTTGTGCAGCCCCTTGGCCATGGCCGCCACCTCGTGGGTGTTCACCTTGGGGTGAATGTTGGTGCCGCAATGGCAGACGTAGACACCGATTCTGGTAGCCATGCCCGCACTCCCTTGTGGCAAGAGGGTTGTCGGCCACCCCATGAGGCAGGGGCGGGGCCTTGTCCTGCCTGGTCAGAACAAGAATCGTGCCGCGCCGCGACCTGCGAAAAAACCCGCACGGTTGCGCCGTTAATTCTGGCAAGGGGAGCGGAAAGCGTGTAGAGTAGGGGGCAAACGTCTCGCCCTGCGGGACAAAACTGTCTTGCCAGGCAAGACTTGTCTCGTGACGGAAGACATGCCCGGGTTGGCAGCGCCGTCCGGGGTGGTCCCGGCCTGTCCGGTATGCAGGACCGTTCGGCCGGTGGCCCTGCGGTATTGCTTGGGGCGCTCCTGGCCCTGGTCCGGACAGCGGCGCGCAAACGGTTTTTCCTGGTCCGGGTTCTGCATGCCCACAAGAGAGCATGGTCCCTGGGGAGTCACCCTGACGGCGGAGGAGGAGCGGCATGGACAGCTTGCACAAGGCCCTGCTGGAAGCCACCGCCTCCCCTTGCGTCATCCTGACGCCCGACGGCAGCGTCCTGCAGGCCAACGAAGCCATGATCCAACGCCTGGGAGTCCCCCTCAGGGACCTTCAGGGGCGGGACTTCTTCGGTTTGTTTCCGGAGGAGGTGGCCCAGCGCAGGCGTGCCTGGCTCGCGGCGGTGCTCGCCAGCGGCAGCCCTCTGGAAGTGGAGGACGAGACCTCCGGGGGCGCGGCCTTCCGGGCCGTCATCCTGCCGGTGTGCGACGCGCAGGGTGCCGTGCGGCAAGTGGTGGCCGGCATCAAGGACATCTCCGAGTCCAAACGCGCCGAAGAGCAGCGCTATCGGCTGGCCAGCGCCATCGAACAGGCCCTGGAGGCCATCGTGCTTCTGGATAACGACTTCAGGGTGCAGTACCTCAACCAGTCCTTCGAGGCCCTGACCGGCTACACGCTGCGGGAGCTCAAGGAGCGGGATTTCGGCGACCTCTTCCAGAGCGAGGAAGAGCAGCGTCAGCTGCGGGAAGTGCGCGAGACCCTGGAGCAGGGGGATGCCTGGTCCGGCAAGGCCCGCAGCACCCGCAAGAACGGCCAGACCTTCGAGTGCGAGCAGAGCCTTTACCGCATCCGCTACAAGCGCAGCAAGGAACTGGGGTTTGTGGCGGTCTGGCGCGACGTGACGGAGCTGACAATCCTGGAGCGGCAGCTGCGTCTGGCGCAGAAGATGGAAGCCGTTGGCACCCTGGCCGGGGGGCTGGCCCACGACTTCAACAACATCCTCGGCCCCATCATCTTGCACACGGAGCTCTGCCTGCAGGGTCTGAAACCGGACGAACCGATTCACGCCTCGCTCTCGGAAATCCTGGAGGCCGCCA
>CAZNSV010000613.1:0-1882 GCA_964575775.1 uncultured Desulfovibrionaceae bacterium | reverse complement strand
CAACAGCGCATCTTCGAGCCCTTCACCCAGAGCGAGAGCGGCATCGCCCGCCGCTTCGGCGGCACGGGTCTGGGGCTGGCCATCTCCCAGCGCCTGGTGGAGCGCATGGGCGGCAGCGTGTGGCTGGAGAGCAGACCGAACCAGGGCAGCGTGTTTTCCTGTAGCCTGGTCTTTGCGCCTGCACCGTCCGAAATGGCCGATCCCGCGTTCGACACCGCACCCGAGCCCCCTCCGCGCCACGAGGGCACGGCCCTGTTGGTCCTCCCCGGCCCCCGGCAGCGAAGTTGCGTCACGGCCCTGCTGCGCGCCAGGGGCCTCGAGGGGCTGGCGGCCCCGTCCCTTGCCGAGGCCCTGGAATTGCTGGCGCCAGACCAAGCTCCCCCGCTGGACCTGCTGCTGCTGGATGCCGGGCTCTGCCTGGCCCCGGAACACGAAGACGCGTTGCAGGAGCTGCTCCGGCACCCGCGTTGTCTCGCGGCCCGGCGGGTCATTCTCACGGCGCCGGGAGCACCCCAGCCCCATGCCAGGGGCAAGGAAGGGCTGCCCCTACACAGCATCAGACTCCGCAAGCCCGTCACCAGCCACAGTCTGTGTCGGATGTTCGAGGAGTGTCGCGAGACCGCGGCCCTTTCCGCCCGGCCAGAAGAAACGCGCCCCTTGCGGGTGCTGGTGGCCGAGGACAATCTGGTCAACCGCACCGCCGTGACCCGGCTACTCCAGAACAAGGGGCACCAGGTCCTGGCCGTGGAGGACGGACTCCAGGCCGTGCAACGCTTCGCCCAGAGCCTGGAGCCGGACAACGCGCCCTTCGATCTGCTGCTCCTGGACATCTCCATGCCCGTGCTGGACGGCGAGGAGGCCACCCGACGCATCCGGGACCTGGAGCAGGAGCGCAAGCTGCGGCGCACCCCCATCGTGGCCCTCACGGCCCACGCCCTGCACGGCGACCGGGAGCGGCTGCTCCAGTCCGGCCTGGACGCCTACCTGCCCAAGCCCGTGGAACTGGCCCTGCTGTTGCGTACCATGGCCACGTTGACCGCAAACACGACAGCGGACGCCAATCCCGAGGGCAGGGTCCCTGGTGGGGAGGACGCGGTTGCCAAGGCTCCGCCCCCCGAGTAAAGTCCCGCTCCATGAACAAGGAATTCGTGACCTTCCACACCCGGCAGGAGCGCATTGCCTATGTGGCACGGCGTTTTGCGCCCCTCCTGCGGGGGCGGGTGCTCGACGTGGGCTGCGACCAGGCCACGCTGCACGACCTGCTCCCCGGGCTCGACTACACCGGCGTGGACCGCGCCGCACCGGCCGATCCCGTCCAGGACCTGGACCGGGACCCCATTCTGCCCTTCCCGGAGCGCAGCTTCCAGTGCGTGCTCTGCATCGACGTCCTCGAGCATCTCGAGCACCTGCACACGGTCTTTGCCGAACTCGTTCGGGTCTGCGACGACAACGTCGTCATTTCCTGGCACAACTGCTGGGTGAACGCCCGCCGCCCCATCACGCGGGGGCGCGGCTCCTTCAGCCACTACGGCCTGCCCCTGGAACCTCCCGGCGACCGGCACAAGTGGTTCTTCTCTCTCTCCGAGGCCTGGGATTTCGTGCGCCACCATGAAGCTCGCCTGCCCTACCGCATCGCCGAGGCCTTTGTGACGGAAAAACCCCGCCCCCTTCCCTTGCGGCTCCTGCGTCGCCTGCGCTGGCCGCGCCAGGCTGCCTACGACAACCGCTACAGCCATACGCTCTGGACTGTGCTGGCCAGGCGGTGACCATGCCCCGCAGCGCAGCCATCGCCTTGTTCCTGCCGCGCTTGAGCCGCTACGGAGGCGCGGAAGGCTTTGCCTTGCGTCTGGCCGAGGCCCTGGTACGCAGCGGGCACCGCGTG
>CAZNSV010000612.1:0-1895 GCA_964575775.1 uncultured Desulfovibrionaceae bacterium | reverse complement strand
GTCGAAGGCCTGGTCCATGAGGTCCTGGCCCAGATTCTTGTCCGAAAAGGGCAACAGCCGGGCCACCAGGGCATCATAGGCTCCGGTGATGCGGCGGTAGTCCGCCTCCCGGGGGTCCGCGGCCTGCAGGCAGCACTTCTTGTACTTCTTGCCGCTGCCGCAGGGGCAAGGCTCGTTGCGTCCGGCTTTCATGGCTCCTCCACTGATGGTTCGGGCCGCGCTCGGCTCGTTGTCGGACCGCTGGCGCGCGCAGGCACCTGCCTGGACGAAAACGCCCCCGGAGTCAACCGGCGACAGGATTGTTGGTCCACGTCGAATGATTTCCGGCGGCACAGGGATGTTTTGACGTGGCGTTGAATCCGGATTATTCCTGACAGACGGTTGCACCGTCACATCCACCCCCGAACGGTGCGCTGAAAGGATGACTCATGCGACGTGTCCTGCGCTGTTTCGCCACGGTACTCTGGTTGCTGCCTGCACTCGTTCTGTTTTGCGGCCTGCAGAGCCCCTGGGCCAAGGTGCATTCCTGGATGGACGAGCGCGGGGTGCTCCATTTTTCGGACAGGCCGCGCACTCCGGAGGCGGACAGGGCTGCCCGAGCCACCACGACGCAGCCGACACAAGAGGCCGGAGGGCCGATCTTCATGTGGACAGTCAGCAAGGGCGAGCAAGTCGCCTATCTTCTGGGCTCCCTGCACTACGCCCCCAAAGAGCTGTACCCCCTGGATCCGCGCATCGAGGAGGCCTTTGCGCAAAGTCGGCTCCTGGCCGTGGAGAGCGACGTGCTGGGCAAGCAGGCGGAGATCGAAGCGCTGACCATGGAGTTGGGCATGTACCCCATGGGGGATTCCCTGGAAAAGCACATCTCCAGGGAGACGCGCAAGCTGCTGGAGGCCTTGGGGGTCTGGAATCCCCTCTACCAGCGCATGAAGCCCTGGCTTCTGGCCATGCAGCTGCAGAGCCAGCGCATTTCCCAGCGGGGCTACCGGGCCGACTTCGGCCTGGATCAGCACTTTCTGCGTCAGGCCCGGGAGCGCAACATGCCCGTGCGGGAGTTGGAGCGCGCCCAGGACACCTTGCGCATCCTGGCCAACGCCTCGGAAGGGCACGAAGACACCTTCCTGGCCTATTCCATCAAGGAGCTGGAGCGCACGGACGAAGTGATGTCGCGCATCGCCGCGGTCTGGAAGACCGGTGACGCCCAGGGCATGCACGACCTGATCTTCGAGGAGATCGAGCGCTACCCCGAATTTCGAGAGTTCGGCCGCCTGCTCTTCGACGAGCGCAACGTGACCATGGCCGCCAAGGTGGACGGCTACCTGCGCAACGCCAGCCCGGCCTTCGTGGTGGTGGGCGCCGGGCACCTGGTGGGGCCCATGGGCATCCCCGCCCTGTTGCAGGCCAAGGGCTACGACGTGGCCCAGACAGGGGCCCGCTGAGAGGCTACCGGCCGCCTAGTGCGGTTTCGCCTTGAAACAAGGCTCTGCCCTGAAACAATGTTCCATTGTTTCAGGGATCTGCATAAGAGCGTTTAAACTTTTTCAAAGTTAAAACGCTCTAAAGGCTCAGGGCCTTGTCCAGCCGGGTCAGGGTGCGCTCCCGCCCCAAGACTTCCATCATCTCGAAGAGCCCGGGGGAGGCCGTGCGCCCGGTCAGGGCCACGCGCATGGGCTGGGCCAGGACCTTGAACTTGAGCTCCCGCGCTTCCAGCCAGGCCGGGAAGGCCGCCTCCAGGCTCGCCTTGTCGAAGCTCGGCAGTTCGGCCAGCAGCCCCCGCAGCTCCCGCAGCAGCTCCCGGGTTTCCGGAGTCAGGAACTTGGCCACGGCCTCAAGGTCGTAGGGCAGGTCGTGGTCGGGCAGCACGAAGATGGCAGCCTGTTCCGCCATTTCCGAAA
>CAZNSV010000611.1:0-1896 GCA_964575775.1 uncultured Desulfovibrionaceae bacterium | reverse complement strand
GAACACTACCACCACCTGCAGGAACGGGAAGGCCTCATGACCATGGACAGCGCATCCGCCGCACTTTCCCTGTGCTCCCCCCGGAGGGAGCTGCTCCAGCCCCGCCCCCTGACCCTGGACGAGCAGCTCCGGCGCAGCGCCGCGCTGTGGCCCGGCAAGGCCGCGATCCTCGAAGGGGAGCGCAGCCTCTCCTATCAGGAGCTGCTGGAGCGCGGCCTGGCCCTGGCCCGGCTGCTGCAGGAGCGGGGCGTGGGCAAGGGCGACCTGGTGGGCTGCCTGGTGAACAAGACCACCGAAGCGATCCTGGGTTTTCTGGGCATCGCGGTGGGCGGCGGCGTGTTCTTTCCCCTGGACCCCAACCAGCCCGTGGCTGGGCTGCGCTACACCCTGGAGCTGGCCAGACCCAAGGCCGTGCTCGTGGCCGAGGAGTACCTGCCCCAGCTGGACCGCGCCGCCGAGGGGCTGGAGGGCGTGCACCGGGTGGTCATCGGCAGGGCCCCGGCTGGGTGCACGGCCTTTGCCGAGCACGAGGCCCGGCTCTCCCTGCCTGGTTTGCACGTGGCGCTGCAGCCCGACGACCCGCTGTACCTGAATTTCACCTCCGGCACCACGGGCCGCCCCAAGGGCGCGCTCACCACCCACGCCAACGTGTTCTGGAACACCCGGGCCGCGGTGGAGACCTTCGCCTTCACGGCCGACGACGTGCACCTGGCCATGTTCCCGGCCTTCGTGCACCCCCACGAGCTCATCGCCCGCCCCATCCTCTTGGGCGGCAGCATGGTGCTGCTCGATACCGTGCAGCCCAAGAGCATTGCCGCCACCGTGGCCCGGCACCGGGTCACGGCCTTCATGGCCGTGGCTTCCATCTACGAGACCCTGGTGCGGCTGGGGGCGGGGCGCCGCAACGAACTGGCCACCCTGCGCGTGGCCGAGAGCGGCGGCATGCATGTCACCCGCACCCTGGCCCAGGCCTTCAAGGACTGCTACGGCCTGGGCATGTACCCGGTCTGGGGCTCCACCGAGACCGCGGGCATTGCCCTGGCCACGCCCTGGAGTCTGGACGGGCACGAGGCCACCTTCCGCCCCGGCTCCATGGGCAAGCCCTGCCCCTATTACCTGGTGCGCGTGGTGGACGAGGACGGCCGGGACACCGAGCCCGACGAGGTCGGGGAGCTGCTGGTGGGCGGCCCGGCCGTGTGCCCGGAGTACTTCAACAACCCCCTGGAGACCCAGCGCCACCTCGGCAGCGGCTGGTTCCGCACCGGCGATCTGGTGAGCCGCGACGCGGATGGCTACTTCCACTTCCATGATGAAGGTGGGGGGCATGAAGGTCTTTCCCATCGAGGTGGAGGAGGTGCTGCGCGCCCACCCCGACGTGCTGGAGGCTGCCGTGGTCAAGGTCCGTACCGACCTGCACGGCGAGATCCCCCGGGCCGTGGTGGTGCCCCGTCCAGGGGCCGAGCTCACGCGGGCCGACGTCCGCAAGTATTGCGAGGCGCACCTGCACCGCTACAAGGTGCCCCGTGAGATCGAGTTTCGCGACCAGCTGCCCAGAACGCCCGGAGGGAAGATCGCGTGGAAGGAACTTTAGGCCAGCGGCCGCCCCTGGTGGGGGCGCTCCCGGATTCCGCACCCGTGGTGGGGCTGGGGCACGCGCCCGAGATCCCCGAGAACCCGGGGGCCTACACGGAGCGGAGTCTGGGCCTGATCCGCGCGCTGCTGGCCGAGACCCTGGACCGCTGCGTGGACCTGCCCGCCTTGGTCAGGGGGCGCAGTGTCCTGCTCAAGCCCAACCTGGTGCGCCCCAGCTGCCATAACCCCTTTGCCATCGTCACGGACGAGCGCGTGGTCCTGGCCCTGGCCGAGCTGCTGCGGGACGCCGGGGCCCGGGAGCTG
>CAZNSV010000610.1:0-1900 GCA_964575775.1 uncultured Desulfovibrionaceae bacterium | reverse complement strand
TCTTCCTTGGAGAGGTAGTGCCTGAGCCGCAAGAGTGGCGTGCCCGCCTCCACGAAGGCCCCGGCGTGCTCCTCGTGGAGGGCGGCCACCTCCCCTTTGAGGGGGCTGTGGATGGGTTTCTTGTTGCGCTCCCGTTCGATGGTCACCAGCAGGGTGCCCGGTTTTTCCTTCCAGGTGCCCTGGGGGCCCAGCACCTTGCTGCCCGGTTCCAGGGCGGCGAAGGTCACGGTTCCGGTGTGCGGCGCCAGAATCTCGTGCTCCTCGTAGGGCGAGGCCTTGATTTCCTCCAGCATGGCGGCAAAGTCCAGCACGGTGTTCTCCTTGCTTGTCCGGTCTCGGGGGTGCGCCGCACCCGGCCTTACCGGTAGTAGAGATTACGGCCGCCCATGGTCAAGAGCGCCTGATAGAACTTTCTGCGCACGGTGCGCCGGTCCCAGATGCCCTGGATGTGCCCCCGCGCCAAGGCGCTGTAGGCCTTGTGATAATCCGGGGGGATGTCCATGCCCGTGGTTTCCTTGATCACGCCGGGTCCGGCAAAGCCGATGTTGGCGGAGCGCACGGAGAACTGGTAGGGCGAGCAGCCCAGGAAGCTGGCCACGGGACCGGCGTAGGAGTTGGTGTCGTAGAGCACCAGATAGAGCCCCCCGGCGTCGATGTAGCGGCGCACGGCCAGGGTGCAGCGAGGCATCTGGATGACGCCGTTGACGCCCTCCTGGATGCGGATGCCCGCGGTGCCGTGCACGTAGGCCAGGAAGGGGAAGTGCTTGCGCCGGGCACGGTCCGCGGCCCGGACGAACTTCTCGCCCTCGGCGGCGCCCACGGTGCCCCCACGGAAATCGCCCATGAGCATGGCCACCACAACCTGGATATTCTCGATGCGGGCCTCGAAGGTCATGCAGGCGCTTTTCCGGCCGGTCTTCTGCTTGGCCTCCTACAGCTTGGCGTCGAAACCGTCGAAGCCCAGGGGGTTGATGGACTCCACCTCGTCGCTGAACTCGTAGACCGAACCCGGATCGAAGACGTTGGCCACGTACCACTGGTGCTCCATGGGGAAGTGGTGGCCGCAGTAATGACAGACTCCGGCGAATTCGCCGAAGAGGTCCGGGGCCCAGAGGTCCTGGCAGCCGTGGGTCCTGGCGTTGGGGCAGGTCACGGTCCGGTCCGTCTTGGCCCGGGGGCTGACGTACTCCCACAACCCCTTGGTCTCGTCGTTGCCCTCCCAGTTGGAGAGCTGGGTCAGCTGCTGCTGCTTGTCCTGCTGGGCATTGCCGGGCACCAGACGCTCCAGGAAGGAGCGGCAGGGGCCGAAGACCTTGTCGCAGACCAGCTGCGCCTCGGCCCCCAGCTCTTCCACGGTGTTGGACACCTTTTTCTGGTGTTTGCGCAAGAAGTCGTACTTGAAGAAGGAGTAGAGGCTCCAGCCCAGGTCGTGGCCGAAGGAGGAGACCCGCTTGGTGACGGGGCGCTTGTCCTCGCAGGCCTGACGCGACAGGCGCATGAACTTGGCGTAGCGCCGGGCCAGGAGCTTTTCCTTGGCCGCGGTGCCGAGGTCCCAGCGCACGTAGATGGAATCGCGGTCGGACCGGTCCTTGCCCCTGGCGCGACGGCGGCGCAGGGCCATGGCTCGGAAGAGCCGGATCCCCTTGACGTCCAGCACCACCTCGTCCGTGGCCCGGATCACCTCCTGGCGCAGGGTCTTGAAGAACTCGTAATGGTCCGGACGGGCGCCCAGGGGCGGTTCCTGCACGATCTGATCGATGTACCCCCGCTCCAGGTTGTCCTCGGCCGTGATCCTCAGCTGATTGGCGCAGTGTTCCACCAGTTGCGGGGTGGCGCGCTGCCCCTCGCGCAGTCGGCCCTCGATGGCCGCGGCGCCCTCGGGCGAGATCACGGAGTAGTA
>CAZNSV010000609.1:0-1902 GCA_964575775.1 uncultured Desulfovibrionaceae bacterium | reverse complement strand
CACCCGCTCACGTTGGGTATCCCAGCTGTGCACCTCATAGGGGCACTGTTTGATGCACAACTTGCAGTTGATGCACGCCTCCCTGTCCCGTTCGACTATGAAATCATTGTAGTGCTGACTGATGGGCTTGAAAGACAAGGCCGTCTCCTCATGTGAATTCTTTCTCATGGCACTTCGGGCACTCCGCCTGTTCCCTACGCAAGACAGCGGCCTGCCGGTTTTGCACGGCAAGGCCCCCCTTCTTCTCCCCTCCGCGACTCCCTGCTACGGAAACGAAAGAGATGAGCCGGTTCTATCCTTTATGCACGAGCGCGAAGTTGTGTCAAGATTTGTGACAAAAATGGCGAGAAGATATCCGCAGGGGGTTGAAAATTGCAAAGTCCGCGCCGGAGCTTGCTTCCCGGGCTCCGAGGGCGTAAAGACCGCCCAACGACCGCCCTGCCAACACGCACTCGACCACCCTGGATAGCAATATGGCCCCCCACGACCGTTGCGATGTTCTCATCCTCGGCGCCGGTCCCTCCGGACTGCTCTGCGCCCTGGAGGCCGCACGTCGTGGCCGCTCCGTGACCCTCGTGGACCAGGCCGCCCAGGCCGGGCCCAAGATCCGTATCGCCGGTGGGGGGCGCTGCAACGTCACCAACCTGGGCGCCGCACCCGAGAAGTATTGCTCCGCCAATCCCCGCTTCGTCAGCTCTGCCCTGGCCCGCTTCACTCCCCTCGACCTGCTGGAGCTCCTGCGCTCCCTGGGGCTGGCCTGGGTGGAAGAAGAGCGGGGGCGGATCTTTCTGGATCACGGCACCAAGGGCGGGACCCTGCTGGCCGAGAAGCTCGTGGCCACGGTGCGGGAACTGGGCGCCAAGGTCCTGCTCGAGACGCCGATTCTGGACCTGAGCCATTCAGGGGGCGTCTTCGCGGTGGAGGTCCCGGGCCGGACCCTGCGCGCCCCCGCCCTGGTGGTGGCCCTGGGCGGTCTGGCCTGGCCCCAGTTGGGGGCGGGCAACCTCGGCTATACCCTGGCCCGGCGCTTCGGGCTGGAGTGTACGCCCTTGCACCCGGGGTTGACTCCCCTGGCGGCCGGAACGGAGCTGCTGGACTTCTGCCGGGGGCTCAGCGGCACGGCCTTGCCGGTACGGATTCGGGTGCCCCTGGCTCCGGCGGCGGCCGGACCTGGCAAGAAACGCAAAGCCGGGCCGACGGTAAAGGAAATCTCCGGGGACCTGCTCTTCACCCATCGCGGCATTTCCGGCCCAGCGGTGCTGGATGCCTCCCTGTTCTGGCGCAAGGGCGGCACCTTGTCCCTGGATCTGCTGCCGGGCGTGCACCTGGTGGAGGCCCTGGCCGGGGCCCCGCGTCAGGAGTTGCGCAACGCCCTGGGGCGCTTCCTGCCCAAGCGCCTGGCCGTGGCCCTGTGCGAGGCCCTGCAGCTGCAAGGCAGCGTGGCACAACTCCCCCGCAAGGAACTGCAGCGGCTGGAAGAGCTTCTGCACGCCTGGCCTTTCACCCCGGCGGATGCCGAAGGCTACAACAAGGCCGAGGTCACCCTGGGGGGCGTGGACACCTCGGGAGTATCATCCCAGACCCTGGCCGCGAAAGGCGTGCCCGGACTCTGGCTCACGGGCGAGGTCCTGGACGTGACCGGTCGCCTGGGCGGCTACAACCTCCAGTGGGCCTGGAGCTCCGGCGTGGCGGCCGGACGCTCGCTCTGAAGCGGGGGCGCTCAGCCCTCGAAACTGTGCTCCACCCCTGGAAAGATGCCCTCCTCCCCCTCGCGCTTGTAGGCCAGGACCGCCTCTTCCATGGGCTTGGACAGGTTGGCGTAGCGCTTGACGAAGCGGGGGGTGAAGCGTTCGTAGAGGCCAAGAATGTCGTGGATCACCAGGACCTGACCGTCGCAGTGGG
>CAZNSV010000608.1:0-1905 GCA_964575775.1 uncultured Desulfovibrionaceae bacterium | reverse complement strand
CGTCCTGGAGGCGTCAAAGTAACCGAGGTGTCCGGTTTAGCGGGGGCAACTCCAGAACCTCCCTTGCACATCCGGCTGTCGCGCTCTGCCCCTTGCGGCGGGGCATGAAAAAACCCCGTCTGACCGGGTGGTCGGACGGGGTTGGGGACCGCTACGGTGCGGTGCTTCAGCGCTTCAACGTGGCGGGAATGGCCCGCAGCCGGGCCCAGGTCTCCTTGACAAAGATCCAGGAGCGCTCCTCGCCGTAGTAGGCGATGAGAATCCAGGCGATGTGGTGCAAGATGACCATCACCACGGCCGGAGTCACGGACATGCCCAGGATTTTGACCAGGAAGGTCAGGATACACAGGGAGATGAACCAGTGGAAGAAGACTTCCACGCCCTTGACGGTGATTTCTTCGGCCTGGTTGCGGTTGAGCAGCCCGCGCACGGCAAAGATGAGGAAGGGACCGAAGACCAGTAGAATGAACAGAAACGCTTTCATGATCTCGCAACTCCTGTGGGTCGGTGGGAATATAAGAGCGTGGGCACATGGGCTGTAAGCCACTTCATGTGCTGGATACCTGCCCCGGCAGAGCCCGACGAGGATTTCCGAGCCGGTGTCTGCATGGTCAACTTTAGCCTCTGGTCCTGTTTCTGTCCAGAGCGCTTTGTTGCCTCGGGCGAAAAAACCGAAGAATCATTGTCGAAATCTTCGGTTACGCTTCGTGTGTTACGGATCGTGGCACAAGGGGGGGAGTGTCGGGGTCAGGCCTCGCCGCGCAGGAGCTGCTGCAGCAGGGACTGATCCTCGCTGACGCCCAGCTTGCGCAGCTTCCGCTCCAGGTATTCCAGTTCCGCGCGCTTCTGGGCGATGGCCGCCAGGGTGGCCTCGATTTCCGCGGTCTGCTGCAGGCGCTGCTGGATCAAGGGCGTCAGCCCCTCGCTGATGCGCTCCAGGTACTCCCTGCCGTCCTTGTCGCTCAGCCCTTCGATCATCCCGAGGTTCACGGCCGCGAACACGCTCGCCCTGCGCGCCAGGACCGTGGCCGAACGCAGCTGCCCGTGCAGGGCGCCGATCTCGCCGACGATGGCCCCCTGCTGATCCAGGGTGCAGATCTCCACGCCTTGTTTCAGGACCTGCACCGCCCCTTTGATCAGGACGTAGACCCAGCGCCCGTAGGTCCCTTCCTCGATGATTGTATCACCAGGGGCGAACTTCTCCAGCCGGAGCAGCTCGCCGCTGTAGAGCATGCGCCGCAGTTCGGCCTCGCTGAACATGTCGAACACCGGCAGCTTGAGCAGCAGTTCCAGCAACGCGGTGTTCATATACAACTGACTGTGGGTCATGCGACGTGGCTCGCGGGAAAGGTGGGGGCCGAAACAGGCTTGGGCCCATGCTAGCGGGGTTTCCCGGCCGAGGCAACAGCCGCGTCGCAAGGCCCGGCGGGGTGATGACCGGCAGGGCACCGCAGAAGGCGCCCTGCCGGTGATGGTCACGCTAGGCGCTCTGTTGCATCTCCTCGATGAGGGAGCGCAACTCCTGGGCCATGGCGGCCAGTTCTCCCACGGCCTGGGAGGATTGGCGCATGGAGGTGGCGGTTTCGTCGGCCACCCGGTTGACTTCCTCAAGGGAGCGATTGATCTCTTCCGAGGCCGCGGACTGCTCCTCGGCGGCCGAGGCAATGGAATGGACCTGGCCGAAGCTGGCCTCCACCAGGGAGACGATTTCCGTGAGGGATTGGCCGGATTCCTCCGAAAGTTCCGTGGCCTTGGCCACAACCTCTCCGGCGGTGTGCATCTCCGCGATGTTCTTGCGCGTGGCCTCCTGGATGGCGTGGATGTTCTGGCCCACTTCCTTGGTGGCGCCCATGGTCTTTTCCGCCAGTTTGCGCACCTCGTCGGCCACCACGGCGAAACCGCGCC
>CAZNSV010000607.1:0-1908 GCA_964575775.1 uncultured Desulfovibrionaceae bacterium | reverse complement strand
TCAAGACATTCCTCTGGGAGTGCCTTTTGAAGTGACTGTATAAAAGTTTAGGAAGGGGGAGCGCGAGGGGGAGAACCCCGCTCTGCGGTCGCCATCCGTAAGGCGCAAACGACCGCGCCAAACGGCTGCCGCTTTTAAAAAGGGTTTCCCCCTCGCGTTGTCTTCATGTCTCACCCCCCGCGCCGATCAGGGCGGCGCCGAAGACACCGGCGGAGTCGCCCAGGCGGTTTTGCAGCAGCGGGGTTTCGAGCTGGTCGTGGAAGGCGTAGTGCCGCAGCCGGTCCTGCCCCGTGGTGTAGAGTTCCGGGATGCTGGAGAGCCCCCCGCCGAGGACGATGCAGTCCGGGTCCAGCAGGGAGACCACGGCGCCCAGGCAGCGGCCGAAATCGTCCAGAAAGCGCTCCATGGCTTGCCTGCACTGCGGATCCCCGTCCTGGGCCAGGGCCCGGATTTCCGGCATGCTCAGCCGTCGTCCATGGCGCCGTAGAACATCCCGCTCCACACCGCTGCCCGAGAGCATGGTCTCCACGCAGCCGCGCTTGCCGCAATAGCAGGGGGCGCCGTGGGGGCTCAGGACCATGTGCCCCCATTCTCCGGCAATGTTGTGGGGGCCGCGCCGGATGCGCCCCCCGATGCTGATGCCCCCGCCGCAGCCCGTGCCCATGATCACGCCGAAGACCAGTCCGTGCCCCTGCCCGGCGCCGCAGCGGGCCTCGGCCAGGGTGAAGCAGTCGGCATCGTTCTCCACGCTCACGGGGCGGCCCAGGGCCGTGACCACGTCCTGTTGCAGGGGGCGCCCGATGAGCACGGTGGTGTTGGCGTTGCGCACCAGACCGCTACGGCTGTCCACGGAACCGGGGATGCCCAGTCCCACGGTGCAGGGTGCGTGCTCGGGCACCAGGGCCAGGAGCTCGCGCACCAGGCCGCAGACCGCCGCGACGATGGCCTCATACCCGTGGGGGCGCGGGGTGGGGACGCGCTTGCGCAGCAGCACGGCCTGCTCCAGGGTGGCGGCTGTCCAGGGACCGGGGCGCAGCAGCACGGCCTCGATCTTGGTGCCGCCCAGGTCCACGCCCAGGGCGTGGGCGGAGCCAGCAACGGGGGCGTGACACGGGGCCGGGTTCGTGGAATGCTCCGGGAGGTTGGACATGGGCTGCTCCGGTTGCGGTGGGCGACGGAGAACCCAGGGTGGCACGGCGCCGCGCGCCTGTCCAGAGGCGGCCCGAGCGGAACAACGAAAAGGAACGAGCATGACGTTGGAGACATGGATCCGGCCCGCCCCTTGTACGGCGTACCTGGCGGCCCCGGGGCTGGTGGAGCCCCTGCTGGAGGAGTTGGGGGGCGCAGACGCGGTGCACTGGGTCCAGGAGCGCCTGATCCTGGCGCCGGGCGAGGCGCGCCCTGCGGCCTGGGCCCAGAACATCTGGTATGAACCGCAGTTCCTGCCCCTGCCCTCCATTGGGGCGGGTGTGCGGGCCCTCAAGGCTCTGCAGCGCAACTGGGCCCTGTATCCGCTCTGCGAGCACCGGCGGGCAGCCCTGCTGGCGGAACAGCTGCCCCGGGTCGCGGCACGGCCTCTGGTCTTCGGGGACCCGGCACCCACCGCCGCGCTGGGCTCCTGGACACTCCTGGACCGGGAGACCCTGCTGGCCGCGCCACGCTGCAGCAGCCCCTTTGCCCATGGCGAGCCGCAGTTCGTGGAGGACAAGAGCGGCCCGCCCAACCGCGCCTATCTCAAGCTCTGGGAGCTCTTCACCCTGTTGGGGCGGCGCCCCCGGGCCGGGGCGTTCTGCCTGGACCTGGGCGGCAGCCCCGGGGGCTGGGCCTGGGTCCTGGCCGGGTTGGGGGCGCGGGTGCTGTCCGTGGACAAGGCGCCCCTCGACAAGACGGTGGCGCAACTGCCCGGGG
>CAZNSV010000606.1:0-1913 GCA_964575775.1 uncultured Desulfovibrionaceae bacterium | reverse complement strand
TGCTCGCCGTGCACCTGCGCATGACCGGGCGCTTCTTCCTGCCCGCGCCCGGGGACACGGACGCCGACTTGGCCACGGACAAGCACACCCACCTGCGCCTGCATCTCGCGGGGCACCCCCGCCCCCTGCTCTTCCACGACGTGCGCAAGTTCGGCCTGGTCCAGGCCCTGACCCCCGGGGAACTGGCGGAGCTGCCCTTTTATCGCGGCCTGGGGCCCGAGCCCCTGGAGCTGGACGCCCCGGGCTTCCTGCGGTGCTTCCGTAACACCCACGGCACCGCCAACCGCAAGGGGCGCATCAAGGCCCTGCTCCTGGACCAGCGCATCTTGGCCGGGGTGGGCAACATCTATGCCGACGAGGCCCTGTTCCGCGCGGGCCTGCGGCCGGACACCCCGGCAGAGCGCATCCCGGATTCCCGACTGGTGCTGCTGCACGCCAGCCTGCAGGCCGTGCTGCGCGAGGCCATTGCCGCCTGCGGCAGCTCCATCCGCGACTACCGCACGGCCCAGGGCAGTGCCGGGGCCTTCCAGAAGTGTTTTCGGGTCTACGGACGCGGGGGGCAACCCTGCCTGAGCTGCGGCACGCCCCTGCAGCGCGGCACGGTGGCCGGGCGCGGCAGTGTCTGGTGCCCGGCCTGCCAGCCGGAGCTCCCGACCTGAGCCCCTACGGCGTGGTCCAGGGCCGGATGGGCACCGTGGACACGGCGTTCTGGGGGCTGCCCTCCACCAGCTTGGTGCTCACGGCCAGATAGACCAGGGTGTTGCGCTTGCGGTCGAACATGCGGATCACCTTGGTGCTCTTGAAGAACACGCTGGTCTTCTCGCTGAACACGTTCTGCTCCTTGGGCAGCTTCTCGGGCAGCTCGATGGGGCCGGTCTGGCGGCAGGCGATGGAAAAGTTGGAGGGGTCCTCGGTGAGCCCCACCACGCTGCCCCATCCGCCCTTCTTGGCCTGGCTGATGTGACAGGTCACCCCGGGGATCACGGGGTCGTCGAAGGCAAAGACGCAGACCGAGTCGTTGGGGCTCAGGAACTTGAAGGTGGTGTCCACGCAGCCGATGTCGTCGGCCAGGGCCTGCCCCCCCATGCCCACCAGCAGGAGCAGGAGACACAGGACGCGGCACAGGACCGCAAACGCGCGGCGCTGCCTGTCATTGGGAAGCCGTGAAGCGATGCTGCCGGACATGGGAACCCTCTCCTCGTGTACTGCCGTTGTGTGTTGCCGCGCCGTGGCTCAGACGCCCAGGCACTCGCGCAGCGCGGCCAGGGCCTGGTCCGTGCCCCCCCGGTGCGCGGCCACTGCGCCCAGGAAGCGCTCCTTGACCCTGGTTTGCAAAGGGGGGCGCTGCAGGTATTTCACCAGCTCCCGCCCCAGCTCCCGCCCCAGCTCCGCGCCGTCCTGCACCCGACGCAACAGCCCCAGGGGCTCCAGGACCTCCACGGCCCAGGCGAAGTTCTCCAGGTGCGGCCCCACCACGGGGATGAGGCCCTCGTTGAGGGGTTCGAGGATGTTCTGCCCCCCCAAGGGCGCGAGGCTGCCCCCCACGAATGCGGCCCGGGCCTGGCCATAGGCCGCGCCCAGCTCGCCGAAACGGTCCCAGAGCACCAGGGTGCCCGGGGGCACGGGCTCGCCCACCTCGCAGCGCGGCACCCAGGCCACACCGGCGGCGGTCAGACGCTCGCCCCAGGCCGCCACGCGGTGCAGATGGCGCGGAAAGAGCGCGATACAGGTCTTGGGGCGCGCGGCCCGCACCGCCAGGATGGCTGCGAACACGGCGGGCTCCTCCTGCTCGCGCACCGAACCCAGCACGCAGAGCGAGGTACCGGGCCGGAAGACCTCGGCCATGGGGCTGTGCACGTAGTCCGGTGCCCCCAGCGTCTCTGCGCCGTCGAACTTCATGTTGGGCATGGTGC
>CAZNSV010000605.1:0-1919 GCA_964575775.1 uncultured Desulfovibrionaceae bacterium | reverse complement strand
TGGGGGCCGGGACCTTCAACCCCGCCACCTTCCTGCGCGTGCTGGGCCCCGAGCCCTGGAACGTGGCCTATGTGGAACCCTCGCGGCGCCCCACGGACGGTCGCTACGGCGAGAACCCCAACCGCCTGCAGCACTATTACCAGTTCCAGGTGATCCTCAAGCCCTCGCCCCCGGACGTGCAGGAGGTCTATTTGCAGAGCCTGGCCGCCCTGGGCATCGACCACGCGGACCACGACATCCGCTTCGTGGAAGACGACTGGGAATCCCCCACCCTGGGCGCCTGGGGCCTGGGCTGGGAGGTCTGGCTCAACGGCATGGAGGTCACCCAGTTCACCTACTTCCAGCAGGTGGGCGGCATCGACCTGGCGCCCATCAGCGTGGAGTTGACCTACGGCCTGGAGCGCCTCTGCATGTATCTGCAGGAAAAGGAGTCGGTCTACGACCTCATGTGGAACGACCGCGTGCGCTACGGCCAGGTGCACCACCAGGGCGAGGTGGAGCACTCCAAGTACAATTTCGAGTACAGCGACGCGGCCATGCTGCTGCAGCACTTCAACGCCTGCGAGGCCGAGAGCCTGCGCATGTGCGAGGCGGGGCTGCCCTGGCCGGCCTACGACTATTGCATGAAGTGCTCCCACACCTTCAACCTGCTGCAGGCCCGGGGCGCCATTTCCATCACCGAGCGCACGGGCTACATCGGCCGGGTGCGCAATCTGGCCTCGCGCGTTGCGGCGCTCTATGCCACCCAGCGCCAGGAAATGGGCTATCCGCTGCTGCCTCCCGAGCTGCGGCCGCAGGTCGCCCCAACCCCGGCCCAGGAGGTGCGCTAGCCATGCCCCGTTTCGTGTTGGAGATCGGCACCGAGGAAATGCCCGCCCGCTTTCTGCCCGGGCTGGAGCATGCCCTGCACAAGGAGCTTGCCGCCCGCCTGGCCGAGGCACGGCTCGACCTGAGCGACCTGAAGACCTACGCCACCCCGCGCCGGCTGGTGGCCTGCATCGCCGAGCTGGCCGCCGTGCAGCCCCTGGGCGAGGAGCTGGTCATGGGCCCCCCGCGCAAGGTGGCCTACGACGCCCAGGGTCAGCCCACCAAGGCGGCTCAGGGCTTTGCCAAGACCCAGGGCGTGCCCCTGGAAGATTGTTTCATCGAGACCACGGACAAGGGCGAGTACCTGGCCGCGCGCAAGAAAACCGGTGGGGGGCGGGCCCAAGACATCCTGCCCGAGCTGCTGACCGCCACCGTGGCCGCCCTGCCCTTTCCCAAGCGCATGCGCTGGGGCTCCGGGGACTTCACCTTTGGCCGCCCCGTGCGCTGGCTCCTGGCCCTGCTGGATGCCGAGCTCGTGCCCTTCACGGTGGGCGGCATGAGCTCCGGCCGCGAGACCCGGGGGCACCGGGTGCACGGCTTCGGCCCCTGGCCCGTGGCCTCGGCGGCGGAGTTCCTTGACGTGCTGGAAAACAAGGGGCGCGTGCTGCTCGACCCGGCCCGGCGCCGCGCCGTGCTGCTGGAGCAGGGCGAGGCCCTGGCCAAGGCCGCTGGGGGGCGCGTGGTCTGGAAGGACAGCCTGCTGGAGGAAGTCACCGGCCTGGTGGAATGGCCCGTGCCCGTGTTGGGCAATTTCGACCCGGCCTTTCTGGAACTGCCCCGCGAGGTGCTGCTCACGAGCATGGAGAGCCACCAGAAGAGCTTCGGTGTGGAGGCCCCGGACGGCACGCTGCTGCCCCACTTCCTCTGCACCCTGAACCTGGAGCCCAAGGACCCGGCCCTGGTGCAAAAGGGTTGGGAGCGGGTGCTCAAGGCCCGGCTGGAGGACGGCCGCTTCTTCTGGAAGACCGACCTGGCCCAGAGCCTGCCCCAGTGGCTGGGCAAGCTGGAGAACGTGGGTTTTCTGGGCCCCCTGGGCAGCATGGGCGACAAGT
>CAZNSV010000604.1:0-1923 GCA_964575775.1 uncultured Desulfovibrionaceae bacterium | reverse complement strand
CACGGTCCCAGCCCCACTCCGGCGCCACCTGGGGCAACAACAGTCCGGAACGCCCCCCACGCCGTACCACCAGGCCGTGCCGCCCCACCTGGACCAGGGCAGGATCCGGACAGGGAGTCAGGGGGCTGAGCACGGAAATGTCCAGCTCCACCTGGGCGAACTCCTCCTGGGTCAGGGGCGCGAAACGCGAATCGTCAAAGGCCGCGTGCCGGGCCATGGCCGCCACGGCACGGTACAGGGGGCGGTCGCCGATCACGTTGCCGATGCACCCCCTGAGCCGCCCCCGCAGTTTGAGGGTCACAAAGACCCCCAGCTTTTCCTTCAGCAGCCCCTCTTTTGGGGGTGGGGGCAGCTCCCTGCCCGCCCCACCCTGCCGCTCCTTGAGCCCCTGCAGGATGCTCCAGCGCGCCAGGTCCAGCAGGCTGCGCTTCTCCTCCGCGCTCAGCCCGAACCGAAAGCCTCTATCGTCCTCGCCCATGGCACGCCTCCTCAGGTTTCCACCACAGGGGCGAAGGCCGCCTCCAGTGGCGGACTCGCCAGATACGCCCCGGAAGCCGGAGCCAGGGGGCGCTCGCCGTCCGGCGCCGGAGCCAGGAACACGTGACGGTCCTGGACGCGCAAACGCCCCTCACTGAGCCAGGACAGGGCCTGGGGGTAGATGCAGTGCTCCAGGGCGAGGATGCGGGCGGCCAGGCTCTCGGCAGGCTCACCCGCCAGGGCCGGGACCGCGGCCTGGATGACCACCGGGCCGTTGTCCATGAGCTCGTCCGCAAAGTGCACGGTGCAACCCGAGAGCTTGACCCCGTAGGCATTGGCGTCGGCCTGGCCGTGCACGCCCGGGAAGCTGGGCAGCAAGGCGGGGTGGATGTTCAGCACGCGCCCCGGAAAGGCCTGGAGAAAGACCGGGGTCAAGAGCCGCATGAACCCGGCCATGGCCACGGTGTCGGCCCCGGCCTGGCGGATGGCCTCCACCATGCGGCGGTCGAAGGCCTCGCGGGTGGGGTAGTTGCGATGATCCAACCCCAGGTGGGGGATGCCGTGGCGCTTGGCCCGCTCCAGCCCGAAGGCCTGGGTGTTGTTGGCCAGCACCAGCCGGATGCGGGCCGCGAGCACCCCGGCCTCGACCTTGTCGATGATGGCCTGCAGGTTGGAGCCGCTGCCGGAAACGAGCACTGCGAGATCGAGGGGCATGGTGGTATCCTATGAAGATTGCTGTTGCGACCGGGCATCGTGCCCCAACAGGCGCTGTGAATCGAGGGGCGCTCCTTGCGCGAGCCACTCCAGGGGGCGCTCCGCAGGCAAGGCGGGGTTGAGCCAAAGCACGTTGCCGACCTCTGAATCCGCAGTTGCCAGTTTCCGTGCGCAGCCCCGGGCCTCTTCATCCTGGGAAGCAATACGCTTGTCGCTTTGCAAAGCGGCTGTGAGCAGATGCAGATCATTCTTCAAGCGACGCTGCTGCGCCTTGGTCAAGCTGCAACGCTCCATTCCTGCAAGCAAGGCAGCCTCTTCATCCGTCGTTTCCAGATCAACTATCCTGCCTGTGCTCTGCATGGTGGTGAGAAACCGCAGACCGAAACGAGCGTTGATTGCAGTCCACTCCTGCAATATCTTTCGGTTTCTTACCAAATGGAGCATGTCTGCCGCGGTTATGGCTTCCAGGAAGACCCTGCAGTGCCAAGACGGCCCCGAGGCGCCAGCACCAGCCGAACTGATGACGTTGGCATCAACGACCAGCCCCAACGCCACCTCAGGCTCCGTCCGGGTAGAGGCGGCGGTTCACCGCGTCCAAGTACGCCTTTTCCACCTGCAAGGCCGTATCGTCAAAATCCGTGGGCCAATCGCCGTAGGCTCCGTTCTCGTCCAGTTGTGCCGCGCGCACCGTGGTGGCGCCATCCATGTGGTTGCGCGCGAACCAGTTCAGGG
>CAZNSV010000603.1:0-1924 GCA_964575775.1 uncultured Desulfovibrionaceae bacterium | reverse complement strand
GGCTCGGCCTTCAAGCCCATCGTCTATTCTGCGGCCCTGGACGCCGGGTTCACCGCCGCTTCCGTGGTCATGGACGAGCCCTTCGTCTACCTGGACCCCTGGACCATGCAGCTCTGGCAGCCCAAGAACTACTCCGGCGAGTACTACGGCCCCACCCTGCTGGCCAAGGCTTTGGCCCTGTCGCGCAACCTGGTCACCATCCGCGTGGCGGACATGATCGGCATCGACAAGGTCATCCAGCGCGCCAAGGCCCTGGGCCTGGTGGGCGACTTCCAACCCTTCCTGCCCGTGAGCCTGGGCTCCGTGGCCGTGAGCCCCATCAATCTCTGCCAGGCCTACACCGCCTTTGCGCGGGACGGCTCCACCGTGGCTCCGCGCCTGGTGCTCTCGGTGAAGAACCACCGCAAGGAAGAGATCTATCGGGCCGAGCCCGAAACCACTCCGGCCATCAGCCCCCAGAACGCCTTCATCATGGCCAGCATGCTCAAGGAGACCATCGTCAGGGGCACCGCCACCCGGGCCAACAGGCTCAAGCGCCCCCTGGCCGGTAAAACGGGCACCACCAACGAAGAACGCGACGCCTGGTTCATCGGCTTTTCGCCCTATCTCCTCTCCGGGGTCTACGTGGGCTTCGACCAGGTGGCCCCCATGGGGCGCAACGAAACCGGCGCCCGGGCCGCCCTGCCCATCTGGATCCAGTACCGCGAGGCCGTGGAAGCCAACTACCACGAACAGGATTTCCCCGTGCCAACGGGCATCGTGTTCCAGAACGTCTACGACGACGGCTACCTGGCCGAGGCCGGGTCTGGGGGCACCTACCGCCTGCCCTTCATGGCCGGCTCGCTGGACAGCCCCTACTTCACCGAAGCCGGTGGCCTGGGTTTCTACGACTCCTCCTATGTCCTGGACGGCAACTACCAGCGGGGGTACGAACGCTACGACCACGACAACGACAAGGCCCCGGACCAGGAAGAGTATCTGCTCAAGCAGTTGTTCTAGTTGCAGCCCCCTGTGCTCACTGTCGAGGAGATGCCGCGCGCATGAGTTCCGAAATCTACGCCGCCTTGGGCATGCAGGCCAACCCCTTTCCCCCCGGGGCCTGCAAGGACTTCTATTTCCAGACGGAAGCCACCAAGCGGATTCTCGACGAGCTGTTCTACGGCATCACGGCCCGCAAGGGCTTTCTCGTGCTGGTGGGCGAGGTGGGGCTCGGCAAGACCTCGCTGCTGCTGCAACTGCTGCCCCGCCTGGAGCAGGCCGGAATCCGCAGCGCCTGGGTCTTCAACACCATCCTCAACAAGACTGAGCTGCTCGCGGCCATTGCCAAGGACTACGGACTGCCCGTGCCCCCGGCCCCGCACCTGGCCGAGCTGCTGGACACCCTGCACACCTTTTTCCTCAAGGTCCACAAGGACGGCAGCAACTGCGCCATCGTCATCGACGAGGCCCATCTCCTGGACTTCCAGGCCATGGAGGTCCTGCGCATGCTCTCCAACCTGGAATTGGGGGGCGAAAAGCTGGTGCAGATCCTGCTTGCCGGGCAGCCGGAGCTGCGGCGCCTTCTGGACCAGCCGGAACTCCGGCAGTTCCGCAGCCGCATCAACCTGCTGCACGAACTGCCCCCATTGGAATTGGCGGAAACCGGCACTTACGTGAACTTCAAGCTCTCCACGGCGGGCTCGCAGCTGCGGTTGGAGGGGCGGGCCCTCAAGCTGCTCTGGGAAGCCTCCACCGGGAACTTCCGCACCATCAACCTGCTCATGGAGAAGACCCTGTACGCCATGGTGGCCAGGGGGGAGCAACGGCTCGGCCTGGCCTGCATCCTGGAGGGGTTGCGGGAAGTGGCGGCCTGGAACGACAGTCTGGCCCGGGGGCTCCGGCGGATGCGGCTGCGGCGGGTGCTGCTCTGGACCGGAGTCGGCCT
>CAZNSV010000602.1:0-1952 GCA_964575775.1 uncultured Desulfovibrionaceae bacterium | reverse complement strand
GGGCAGGCAGGGCTTGCGACACGCCCCCCCCCGCCCGCCTTGGCTCCAGGGCCGACAAAAACCAGGCAAAAAGGTTCACCTGCCTGGGTTTGCGGAAATCGAAAAAGTCTAGACTTTTTTCAACGGGTTGTTTTCCAGTGCATTTTACTTCTTGGCATTGCCTTTGCTTCCAGAGCGGCAAGCAATAACAAGGAGGTTATGCACATGTCTTTGGTCATCAATCACAACCTCATGGCGATGAACGCCGCCCGGAATCTCGGCGAGAGCTACGGCCGGCTGTCCACATCGACGCGTCGCCTCTCGTCGGGGTTGCGCGTGGGGACAGCGGCGGACGATGCGGCCGGACTGGCCATCCGCGAGCTCATGCGCGCAGAGATCACCACCATGAACCAGGGCATCCGCAACGCCAACGACGCCATTTCGCTCATCCAGACGGCGGACGGGGCCCTGCAGGTCATCGACGAAAAGCTCATCCGCCTCAAGGAGCTTGCGGAGCAGGCCGCCACCGGCACCTACAACTCCACCCAGCGTCTGATGATCGACTCAGAGTTCCAGGCCATGGCGTCGGAAATCACCCGTATCGCCAATGCCACGGACTTCAACGGAATTTACCTGCTCAACGGCAACCTCTCCGCCAGCGAGCACAACGGCTCGGGCCTCAACTCCACAGGCAGGCTGAAGATCCACTTCGGCACCGGCAACGACTCCGCCGAGGACTACTACTACATCCAGATCGGCAATGCCACTGCCTCGGCCCTCATGGGCGGCGCCATCAGCGTCTCCACCCAGCAGCTGGCCCAGGAGGCCCTGAACCGGATCAACGAGGCCATCGTTTCCAAGGACAACATCCGCGGCCATCTGGGCGCCATGCAGAACCGGTTGGAGAACACCATCACCAACCTGGCCATTCAGGCCGAGAACCTGCAGGCGGCGGAATCCCGGATCTCCGACGTGGACGTTGCCAAGGAAATGACGGAGTTCGTGCGCAACCAGATCCTGACCCAGGCGGCCGTGGCCATGCTGGCCCAGGCCAACTCCCTGCCCAGGATGGCCATGCAGCTCATCGGCGGCGGCTAGGCCGACCGACGTTAGCGCGCCCCCATCGGCAGAGGCGAATGACCAAAGACATGCGGGCCGGAGGAGCCGTGCTGCTCCGGCCCCATGAAGCAAGTCATTCGGGAATGGTCAGGACGCGGCGTCCCGGCCCAGAGCCTGCAACGCAAGCCCCGCGGCCTGTTGTTCGGCCCGTTTCATGGAGCCCCCGCTGGCGCGGAACTGTTTCCCGTCGGGCAGGGTCAAGACCACGTCGAAGATCTTTTCGTGCTCCGGACCGCTGGTGCCCGTCAGGGTATAGACCGGACGCGCCTTGAACAGCAGCTGGGTTCGCTCCTGCAGCTGGCTTTTGTAGTCCTTCTGCAGTTCCTGCGGTGTCCGCTCCGGCCACCGGGCCGCATAGACCTCCTCCACCCAGTCGCACGCCGCAGCAAAGCCCCCGTCCAGATAGATGGCGCCCAGGAGCGCTTCGAAGGTGTTGGAGAGCACGCTGCGCCGCTCCCGCCCCCCTTGGCTTTCCTCGCCCTTGCCCAGCAGCAGGAAGCGGTCCAGTTCCAGTTCGGCGGCCAGTTCGCCCAGGGTGGGCTTACTCACCAGCCTTGCCCGCAGCCGGGTCAGTTCCCCTTCCCGGGCCTCGGGAAAGCGCTCAAAGAGCCGCTGGGTGACGCACAGTTCCAGGACCGCATCGCCGAGAAACTCCAGACGTTCGTTGTGCTCGCGCTGATCGCCGGCCTCGTTGGCGAAGGAGCTGTGGGTCAGCGCCGTCTCCAGCAGCTTGACTTGCCGGAATCGATAGTGAATACATTTCTCTACGTCTGTGGTTTCAAACACCTTGCATCCTCCCAAGAAGAGACCTATGGACCATCATCCCCAGCTCGCAGCACTGTTCCGTCCCGCGG
>CAZNSV010000601.1:0-1954 GCA_964575775.1 uncultured Desulfovibrionaceae bacterium | reverse complement strand
TCTGGGCTGTGGCCCTCACGGGCATCTTCAGCCAGCTGCTGCGTCTGGCGGACCTGAAGTACCTTGCGTACCCCACCTACTATCTGCACCTCGTGGCGGTATTCATGCTCTTCGCCTATCTGCCCTGGTCCAAGCTGGGGCACTTGGTGTACAGGACTGCGGCAATCACCTATGCACGGTACATGGGCCGCAAGGTTCTTTAACCCGCGACCAAACTAACGAGAACGTTCCTGAAGAAAGGAGGCAGATATGTCCGAGGCAGCGCGTAGAGTGATCAAGATGGAGACCGTGCTTGGGTTGATCAGCGGCAAGGGCGGCGACGATGTGTCCGACCTGCTGGCTTTCCTCACCCAGCGCGACTTGAATTCCCAGGAGGAAGCCCTGGTTGCGCCCCTGGCCAAGGCCTGGCTGTGCAGCAAGCACCCCCCCCTGCTGGAAGGCCCCTACAAGGCCGCCGACATCTACGAAGACTGGGTCAAGAAGGCCATGCAGCGTCTTGGCAGCAACGTCTCCGTACATCCCATTCCCGAAGAAGAAATGGCCCCCATCGCCGGGGTGCTGGACCTGATCGTGGCCGGCAAGCAGCAGGTTGCCGAACAGGCCGCCACCATCGCCGAGCTGGAAGAGAAGATCGCCGAGTTGGAGCCCTTCACCAAGAAGGCTGCCGAACTGGAGAAGAAGGTCACCCAGCTCAACGGCACCATCGAGAAGAACACCAAGGAAATCGGCGACCTCAAGAAGCAGACCGCCGAGTTCAAGGGCAAGGTGCCCGTGGCCGAGGCCGAGCTCAACGACACCATCAAGGACATCGTGACCAAGGCGCTCAAGGATGCCGTGAAGTCCGTGCCCATGGGTGCCGCCGTGGGCGCCGCCGCTGGTGAAGCCATGGCCGAGGAAGCCGCTGCCGAAGACACCTCCGGCGGCGTGCCCGACACCTTCGGCTTCGGTGCTTCCGGCGCCAGCGACGACGGTTTCGGCTTCTAACGGATACGCTCCCTCCTGCGACATGCGACTCAAGACCCCCGTGGCCAGCGCCGCGGGGGTCTTTTTCATGGTGCTGCGCTCTCCGTGGCAAACCGCCAACAGGCCCCGTGGAGTGGCCTCCAGCCGTGTGTCGCTGCCTCTGGCCGCTTTGGTAGCATCCCGCAATCGAAAAGCTGAACCGCAGGGGCAACAACGAACCGCAGCCTGTACGTTCGCACCGCCCGGCCATGGGTTGGAGCCGCATCCGCCCCCCGGTCGTGTCGGGCGCAAGGGGCGCAGGAGCGGCTCGGCCAGAGTCTCGCGGTGGGATAGTGCTTGCACATCTCGGCCGCATAGCATATACTTTCAAGATTGGCTTATGTTTACCTTCATTCTCTCGGCGCCCTTGCGCTCGCTTGCGCCTGGGTCGGCTGGACCCGCCGGGAGTGTCGCCTGAAGCACCAGAATCATCCCCAACACACAAGAGGTTTGCACCATGCGCACTCGTTATTGCCTGGCCCTTGCCGTTCTCCTGCTGTTGTCGCTCCTGGGCGGCTGCGGTGGTTCCTCCGACAAGCCCCTCACGCAGGAGCAGATGCTCGAACACACCGCCAAGTCCCAGTTCGGAAAAGCCTATGAGGAGTTTCCGTACTTTTCCGCGCGCAAGTGGGCCGTGGTGGAAGTGCCCGAACACGGCACCTTCGTTGAATTCCAGGGCAGCTACGACATGCAGGCCATTTTGGGGGCGGTCTGCCTCGAAAAACTCCAGAACAAGGGCGCCAACGAAACCGCCGACATCCTGCGTATCCAGGGCATGCTTCACCGGGCGCTTTTCAATGTCACCCTGGCCGAAGTAACCCCCATCTACAGCGACTGGTCCATCCTCTGCGATGACGGCCGGCAGATGATGAACCCTGACGAAGAATTCTTCTCCATCCGCGAGGTCATGTCCGCCACCTGGACCTCCAGTTGCGAGGACATGCGCAAGGTG
>CAZNSV010000600.1:0-1967 GCA_964575775.1 uncultured Desulfovibrionaceae bacterium | reverse complement strand
AAACTGGGGCACCAGCATGCGCCGAGCCTGGATCAGCCGGTGCAACAGCTCCTCCGGCGGGCCGTTCAGGCGCTCGAAGGCGGCCACGGCCCGGTCCGAGCCGTTCTGTCCCTTGCTGAGTACGTGCCGGGGGTAGGCCAGCAAGCGCTGTTCAGCCGCGCTCAGGCCCGCGGCCGCCAGGTCCAGGAGTGTGGCGCAGAGCTTCGTGACGCGCTGCCCCTTCCATTCGGCCCGCAGGCCGTGGCGGACCACTTCCCCGCGCAGCCCCCGCAGGGTTTCCCAGCCCACCCCGGCGAGCAGACGGTGGGCCCGCTCCAGGTTGTTGCACAGCCCCAGTTGGAAGGCGCAGGCACTGGACGCCACCGAGGCCGCCACGTCCGCGTCGGGCAGGTCCAACAGCTCGCGGTCCGCCTGGTTGGCCCCGGCCGCCCGCCCCTCGATGTAACTGTAGAGCAGATGCCCGGCCATGAGTTCGCAGAAGGCGTTCTCCGCAGGCGTGGCACACTCCCCGGGCCAGTGGCCGGGGTCGGCATCCGCGTCCTGGCAGGCCGTCAACCGCTCCAGGAAAGGCTCCCGGAACTGAATGTCCCCCAGGCCGAAACGCACCCTGGCATCGAGAAAATTCCCGAACTGCTGAAACTCCAGATGCCGCAGGCTGGGCTGCACCATCACCGGCACCCCACCCTGCAAGGGGCGCGCGGGCCAGTAGCGTTGCGCCAGAAACTCCAGCAGGGGCGGGTCCCCCTCGGGCAGGAGCATGGTGCCGGGTTTCTTGTAGTCCACCCGCTCCAGGGGGCTCACGAAATGCATGGCCGTGCCCGGCCCGAACATCCAGAGGAAATAGTCCCCCCACCCCCGGAAGGGGCGCGCGGGCATCCGGTGCAGGAAGCGATCCCCGGGAAAACGCGAGGTGGCGAACATGCGCGGCCAGATGGTCAGGCGGTTCTCGGCCAGGCCCGTGAGCCGGCCTGCCTCGAAGGGGCTGTTGGCGTAGAGGGCGATGAAGCAGGGTGCCGCGCCCAGGATCACGTTGAGGCAATGCACCGCCTCCCTGGGTTCCACCCCCGTGGTGGGGCCGTTGTGAGCCTTGGCGTCCACGCCCACGTGGTGCGACCAGCCCCGATACCCCACCCAGTAGTCGTAAATCCCCTTGGGGCAGCGGATGTCCAGGTAATAGGCCTGGTCGATGCGCACGTCCGGGTGCTGGGAGAAGTTGAGGACCATGGCCCCCCCGCCCGGCTCCTGGTCCAGGGCCGTGCTCACATCCTCCAGCTCCTGCCGGATCATGGCCTGCAGTTGCAGCAGGTTGCCCACCCCGCACAAGGGGCCGATGGCGCTCTCCAGGTTGTTGAAGGCGTTGTCCAGACCACTGACGACGCATCCGCTATGCAGCCCCACCACACAGTCGCCGATGCGCTGCAGTTCCACCGCCGCGCCGCGCCCGGCCTTGAGGGCCGCCAGTGCGGCGAAGTACGGTCCCACCTTGTGCGAGGCCCCGCTTTGTAGCGCGGCCACGGGCATCTCGATCTCCACCCCCAGTGCATGCATGATCGTCCCTTGTGCGACGCTGCAGGCCTCGCCCCTCAGGGCCTGCCAGGTTCATGGAATGATGACCCGAAGCGCCTGGCGGCGGTTCAGGTCGCGGACTCCTCGCCTCCTTCCCTGGCCGTGAGCGCGAAGAGCAGCGTGGCCACGAAGAACAGCAGCCCCACCAGGGCCACGCCGTTGCCGATGCCCACCCGGGCCATGAGCAGCCCCAGGATCAGGGGGCCCAGCATCTGGCCCAGCTTGTCCGCGGCGCGCTGCACGCTCATGGCCTTGCCCACGCCCACCCGCTTGATCACGGGGAGTTTGAGGGCCAGGGCGAAGCGGGCACTGCCGCTCAGACTCCCGGCCATGCCCAGCAGGAAGACCGCGACCAGGACGGCCACGAAGCCCTCGAAGAGGTAGAGAGACATGAGCCCCAG
>CAZNSV010000599.1:0-1968 GCA_964575775.1 uncultured Desulfovibrionaceae bacterium | reverse complement strand
CGGCGCCCCTTGGGCCAGCCTCTATCAGATGGTCTGGGAACCCCGCTTCAACCCGGCCACGGGGCGCGTGATCGCGCCGGTGCGCCAGAAAGGCAAGTGGGGGCTGGCCCAGGACAACACCCTGATCTGGGACCCGGTGCTCTTCCAGTGCTGGCACCCGCAGTTCAGTGCCGACGGTGCCCACCTCTACGCCATCGTGTCCCCGGCTTTCGGTCGCTGGACCATTGCCGTGGACGGCAAGAACTGGGGCACCACGGTGAGCATCCTGATCACCGACCTGACCCTGAGCCCGGACGGCAAGCGGGCCGCGGCGGTGTGCAAGGACGACCCCGAGAAGTGGAGCATCCTGGCCGACGACCGTCTCTGGCCCGGCAAGTACGAAATGGCCTGGCAGCCGGTGTTCAGCGCGGACTCCAAGCACGTGGCGGCCAAGGTGGAGAAGCCCGGCAAGAAGTACACCCTGCTCTGCGACGGCAAGGCCTACGGCAAGGATTTCGACCAGATGTGGGACCCCGTCTTCAGCCCCAAGGGCGACGCGGTGCTGCTGCGCGTCATGGAAGGCAGCGTGTACAGCCGTATCGTCCTGCCGCTGAGCGAACTCTAGGCAAGGGAGAAGGCCATGAACAGTTTCTACAGCTTCATTACAGGGCCCCTGGCCTGGATCGCCTTCATCGTCTTTTTCGGGGGCTTGATCTACAAGTTCGTGCGCCTGGTGAACCTGGCCAGGCACAAGGACCCCTTCATCTTCAACTACATGAGCCCGAAGTTCGGTCTGCGCTCCATCCTCATGTGGAGCATCCCCTTCGTGCCGCGCAACTCGCGCCTGCAGCCGGTGATGACCGTGTTCACCTTCGCCTTTCACATCTGCGCCCTGCTCGCCCCCATCTTCCTCATGGCGCATGTCATGATGCTCAAGGACGGCATCGGCTTGAGCTGGCCCACCCTGCCCGACGGCGTGGCGGATGTCATGACCTGGATCGTGCTCGTCAGCCTGGGCTACTTCCTGTACCGGCGGCTCATGGTGCCCGAGGCCAAGTTCGTAACCACGCCGGCGGACTTCCTGCTCCTGGCCGTGGTGGCCGCGCCCTTTCTAACGGGGTTCCTGGCCTACCACCAGATCTTCGACTACAAGTGGATGATCACCCTGCATGTGCTCTCCGGTGAACTCATGCTGATGCTCATCCCCTTCACCTGGCTGTCCCACATGATGCTGGCACCCATGGTCCGGGCCTATGTGGGTTCCGAGTTCGGCGCCGTGCGGCATGTGAAGGACTGGTAGCCCCTGCCGCTATTTCAGGGGCGCACAAGTGCTACGGGAGTGAGCGCAATGAGCGAACAACACGCCATCGAAAGAGAAAGACTCATGAAGATCGAGGACCCCGGCCTGGACCGGGCCGATGCCCTCGATCCGGCACGGATCACGGCCGTCATCAACCAGGTGCTGGGCAACGAGAACCTGGCGCGGCTGGAAATCTTCACCAAGACCTGCGTGCGCTGCGGTCTCTGCGCCGAGGCCTGTCATTACTTCCACTCGCACGACAGGAATCCCCACTATTCCCCGGTGGGCAAAATCAAACAGACCCTGCTGCCCATGATCAAGAACAAGGGCAAGGTCACCCCGGCCTTCATGAAGGAAGCGGCCCGGGTGGCGCACACCGAGTGCAACCTCTGCCGTCGCTGCATCCAATACTGCCCCTTCGGTATCGACACGGCCTTCCTCATCGCCACGGTGCGGCGCATCGTGCACAAGCTGGGCATCACGCCGCAGTACATCCAGGACACCTGCCACAGCCACGCCTCCACCATGAACCAGATGTGGGTCAAGGAGGACGAGTGGCCGGACAGCCTGCAGTGGCAGGAAGAGGAAGCCCGGGACGAGTTCCCCAAGCTGCGCATCCCCCTGGAAAAGATCGGCGCGGACGTCTTCTACTCGGTCATCGCGCCGGAGCCCAAGTTCCGGACGCAGCT
>CAZNSV010000598.1:0-1970 GCA_964575775.1 uncultured Desulfovibrionaceae bacterium | reverse complement strand
CTACTACAGCTATGCCGTGGCCGAGGTCGCGCCCACGCGCCTGAACAGGAAACAACTGTTCGCCAGGGTGACCAAGCCTGTGCGCAACTTGCTCTCCTCATAGAGCCTCACAACACTCTCAACCTCCTCTTCCATCCTCCCGGTTCATGGGGCGGTCCCGCAAGGGACCGCCCCTATCTCTTGGCAGTCGGGTCCCGCAAGGGACCGCCCCTATCTCTTGGTAGTCGGGTCCCGCAAGGGACCGCCCCTATCTCTTGGTAGTCGGGTCCCGCAAGGCGAAGCCCCTATCTCTTGGCAGTCCGGTCCCGCAAGGCGAAGCCCCTATCTCTTGGTAGTCGGGTCCCGCAAGGCAGAGCCCCTACCCCGGTGGTGGCGAGTCCGGCGAGTTCGGCGAGACTCGGGCTACGTCGCGTCCCGCGGCACGCTGACGAAACGCCCCGGCTCCAGTTGAACCTTGCGCCCGTAGACCTCCAGCGTCAGGGGCTTGCCGCCGCGACCGTCGCACTTGACGCGCAGCCCCTCCTGCTCCAACTCCACGTCGTACCACCGGGTCCTGTGCAGGAATCGCAGCCCCAGTTTGCGCCAGTGCCCGGGCAAGCGGGGGGCGATGCGCGGGGTGGCCTGGTCCAGCTCGATGCCCGCGAAATGCCGGAACACCATGTCGATGGTCCCGGCCATGACCCCGGTGTGGATCCCTTCCGTGGTGGTACCGCCCTGGGTGTCGAAGATGTCGCTGCGCAGGGATTCCATGAACCAGTTCCAGACCGTGGGGCCGCTCTCGAAATGCCCCGCCACCACGCCGTGCACCACCTTGCTCAGGGTGGAGCCGTGGGAGGTCCGTTGCACGTAGTATTCATAGTTGCGGCGCAGGAACTCGGCGGGCTCTTGCACCTCATGCCCCAGCTGGCACAGGATGCGCAGCACCTCCCCGGGGGGGAGCACGTAGAACAGCATGAGCGCGTCCGCCTGCTTGGCCACCTTGTAGTTGTCCGGGGAGTCGCCCTCGGCCTTGAGGATGCGGTCCATGCGCTGGATGCTGTAGTAGCGTTTGCGGTACCGCTCCCAATCCAGTTCCGGCAGGTCGAAGTAGCCTTCGAACTGGCTGATGATGCCCTCGGGCGACAGGGTGACCTGGAGCAGGCGGGTCATTTCCCGCCACTTGTCCGTCTCCTCCAGTGAGAAGCCGGTCTTGGCGCACAGGGCTGCCACCAGCTCCCGGGGCAGGGTGTCGAGCAGCTCCAAGGTCCGCTCCAGCAGCCAGACCACCATGACGTTGGTGTAGGCGTTGTCCCGGAGCCCGGGGTAGTCCGCGCCGGGCAGGGACTCGTGGAACTCGTCGGGCCCCATGACCCCCGTGATGTGATAGCGGCCGGTGCTCGTGTCCTGGTGGGCGATTCCGGCCCAGAAGCGGGCGATTTCCAGCATGACCTCGGCCCCGTATTCCCGCAGGAAGCGGAAGTCCCGGCTATGGTGCACGTGGCGCCAGAGGTTGTAGAACACCGCGATGGAGACGTGCCGCTGGCGCCGACTGAGGTCCGGCCCCCAGCTGTCGCTTTCCGGGTTGTAGTGGACCTCCTGGGTCTCCTCCCCCCCGTCGTCCGCGGTCTGCCATGGGTACATGGCCCCGGGGTAGCCGTGCTCCGCGGCGTAGCGCCGGGCGGCGTCCAGGCGTCGCACCCGGTAGAGCAGCAGGGCCCGCGCCACCTCGGGCAGGTGCTCCTCGAAAAAAGGCATGATGTAGAGTTCGTCCCAGAAGATGTGCCCCCGATAGGCTTCGCCGTGCAGCCCCCGGGCCGGCATGCCCGCGTCCAGCCGCAGGTTGTGGGGCGAGGCCGTGACCAGCAGGTGATAGCAGTGCAGGCGCAGCACCTTCTGGGCGAAGCGGTCGCCCTCCACCCGCACGTCCACCTTGCGCCAGAGAGTGTCCCAGGCCCGGGCATGGGGCGCGTACACCCCGCTCCAACTCCTCA
>CAZNSV010000597.1:0-1988 GCA_964575775.1 uncultured Desulfovibrionaceae bacterium | reverse complement strand
CAATTCCTGGCCGCGGCCAAGGGCCTGGGGCACATCACCATGCGCTACGACCCGGACGGCACCGCCCGCCGGGAGAGCCTGGTCTACGAATACCGGGGGCTGTTCCTGCCCTCCTACGCCCTGGAGCTGGCGGCCCTGTACCTCAACGTGCCCCGCGAGCGAATCCGCGTGGTGCTGGGCGAGTCCCTGCAACTGGGCGACCGCACCGTGCCCCTGACCCTGCAGTCCGAGTTCCTGGTGGGCTTCAAGGGCGCGCGGGATTCCTTCCGCGGCTTCTCCTTCTACGACGTGCTCAACGACAAGCTCCCGGCCGAGCTCTTCCGCGACAAGCTCGTGCTGGTCTCGGTCTCGGCCGCCGGGTTGATCAACCCCCTGGCCACGCCCACGGACCCGCGCATGGCGCCGGGCGAGTTCTCGGCCCACACCCTCTGGTCCCTGCTGCAGCAACGCTTCATCGAACAGCCGGTCTGGAACGGCGTGGCGGAACTGGGCCTCATGCTCTTTCTGGGGCTGGTGATCTGCTTCGTGCTGCCCCGCCTCAAGGCCCTGCACGCCGGGCTCGTTTTCGTGCTGCTGGCCGGCGTTCTGACCGGGGGGGCGGTCTGGCTCTTCACGGCCAAGGGGCTCTGGCTCACCACCAGCTACCCCCTGCTGCAGCTGGTCGCCGGCTATCTGGGCGTGGTCAGCCTCAAGTACTTCGTCACCGAGGTGGACAAGGAGAAGGTGGAGGGCGAGTCCGCCGAATCCAACCGCATGCTGGGCATCTCCTTTCAGGAGCAGGGGCGCCTGGACATGGCCTTCGACAAGTTCCGGCGCTGCCCCGTGGACAAGAGCATGAAGGAGCTGCTCTACGGCCTGGCCCAGGACTTCGAGCGCAAGCGCCAGTTCCACAAGGCCGTGGCCGTGTACGAGCACATCGAGACCCACGACCCCAAGTTCAAGGACGTGAAGACCCGCAAGTCGCGGCTGATCCAGGTGGGCGAGACCGTGGTCCTGGGCGCCCAGGGCGTGGATCCCCTGCTCTCCACCAGCACGGACACCCGCCCCACCCTGGGGCGCTACGAGGTGCTCAAACAGCTGGGCAAGGGCGCCATGGGCGTGGTCTACCTGGGCAAGGACCCGCGCATCAACCGCACCACGGCCATCAAGACCTTCCAGTTCCCCGAGGAGATCGACCCGGAGCAGACCCAGGAGCTCAAGAAGCGCTTCTTCCAGGAGGCCGAGAGCGCCGGGACCCTGACCCACCCCAACATCGTGACCATCTACGACGCCGGGGAGGAGCAGGACCTGGCCTACATCGCCATGGAATTCCTGGAGGGGCACGACCTGACCCGCTACACCAAGCCCGACACACTGCTGGACCTGCCCCGCGTGGTGGGCTTCGGCGCGGACCTGGCCGAGGCCCTGGACTACGCGCACCACAAGGGCATCGTGCACCGGGACATCAAGCCCGCCAACGTCATGCTCCTGGACAAGGGCACGGTGAAGCTCACGGACTTCGGCATCGCGCGCATCACCGCCACCTCCCAAACCCAGACCGGGGTGGTCAAGGGCACACCGCACTACATGTCGCCGGAGCAGATTTCGGGGCAGAAGGTGGACGGCCGCTCGGACATCTTCTCCCTGGGCGTGATGCTCTACCAGCTGACCACGGGCAAGACGCCCTTCAGCGGCGAGAACCTGGCGGCCCTCATGCACCAGATCATGCAGGTGCCACACCCGGACCCGCGCCAGTACAACCCGGCCCTGCCCAAGGCCCTGGTGCAGATTCTGGACAAGGCCCTGCAGAAGGACCGGGAGCAGCGCTACCAGAGCGCCGGGGACCTGGCCCGGCATCTGCGCGCCCTGGCCCGCAAGCTGGCCGAGACCGCGCCCGTGGCCTGAACGCTCGTGCAGTTTCGCCTTGCAACAAGGCTCTGCCCTGCAACAATGGTCCATTGTTGCAGGGAACTGCATAAGAGCATCTAAACTTTTTCAAAGTTACAATG
>CAZNSV010000596.1:0-1989 GCA_964575775.1 uncultured Desulfovibrionaceae bacterium | reverse complement strand
CCAGGGCTCGTTGCTGCGGCTCCATGCTCCCTCCTTATGGGGGCGCGGCCCAAACGCATCGTGTTCCGTCAGGGAGTGCCGTTACAAGAGGTCCTGCACCCCGGCCACTATCTCGAGACAGGCCTCGGCCTGGTTCAAGGTGTAGAGGTGCACGCCCGGGGCGCCGCCCTGGAGCAGCCCCCGGACCTGGCGGATGGTGGCGGCGATGCCCACGGCGCGCACGGCCTCGGCGCCGCCCTTGGCGTGGGCCTCTTCCAGCTCCAGGTAGAAGCGGCCCGGGATGCTGGCCCCACACAGGGAGAGGATCCTGCGGATGGAGGCCAGGGACAGGATGGGCAGCACCCCCGGAATGCAGGGCTTGTGCACGCCCATGGCGGCCAGGCGCTCCGTGAAGTCGAAATAGGCGCGGTTGTCGAAAAAGAGCTGGGTGACCAGGAAATCCGCGCCCTGCTCCAGCTTGTGGCGGGTCCACTCCAGGTCCTCGCGGAAGCTGGTGGACTGCGGGTGGGCCTCGGGGTAACCGGCCACCGCCACCCCCATTTCGGGGCGCACCTGTTTGATGAAGCGCACCAGGTCCGAGGCGTGGCGGAAGGCCTCGTTCTCCGGCACGAAGTCGGCCATGCCCTTGGGCGGGTCACCGCGCAGGGCCAGGACGTTCTCGATGCCGCGCCCCAGCAGGCCGTCCAGAAAGGCCTCGATGCGCCCGGCGTCGGCCCCCACACAGGTGAGATGGGCCAGGGGCTCGTAGCCCAGCTCGTTCTTGAGCTGTCCGGCGATCTCCAGGGTGCTGTCCTGGGTGCTGCCCCCGGCGCCGTAGGTGACGGAAACGAAGAGGGGCTCGATGCTCTTGAGCTTGGCGGCCACTCCCAGGAAGCCCGGCCAGTCCGCCGGGTCCTTGGGCGGGAAGAATTCGAGGGAAATCCACTGCTTGTCCTGGTTCATGCGCTCGATGATCTTCATGCTGTTCTCGCTTTGCGTGGTTGAGTTCGCGCCGGGAGCCCTCGGCCGCAGGCGTGGACAACGACCTATTCACTATATCAAGATATCTTGATATGATTTTGTTCGTTCTTACGAGGTGTACAAAGCCGTGTCAAGCCCCTTTGTCAAGGATCGTGACCTCTCCATCCCGGTCTGGCCCCAGGGCCCAGGGTTGTTGCCCCGAACCCTTTGCCACGGCTGGACAAGGACGCCCCTGCTGGGGTAGCGCTCTGCAGGTCAAGCCCCTGTACCGTCAGCTCAGGATCAACCAGCAAGCGCCATGACCACGACCTCCGACCAGTTCAGCCCGCCCCACACTGCCCCGCCCCGGCCAAGCGCGGCCGCGTTCCTGAGTCGCCTACCCAAGGACGCGCTCATCGCGGGCCTGCTCCTGTTCTGCCTCGTGGCGTTGGGCCTCGTTTGCCACAGGGACTACGGCCTGTCCTGGGACGAGCCCGTGGAGCGCATCACCGGCCTGGCCAACGTCCGGGTGGTGGCCGAGACCCTGGGCCTGCAACTCCTGGCCGAACGCAGCCAGACGGCCCCGGACCTGGCCACCTACGAGGACCGCTACTACGGCCCGGGGCTGCAGATTCCCATCACCATGTACGAACTCCTGGCCGGGGTCGATGATTTCTCCCGGATCTGGCCCCTGCGCCACCTCTATACCTTCCTGGTCTACGCCCTGTCCCTGGTTTTCTACTATTTTTTGGCGCTGCGTCTGCTCCATGACAGGGTCCTGGCCCTGGGCTGCGTGCTCCTGCTGGCCCTGACGCCGCGCATCTTCGCGGAAGCGTTCTACAACATCAAGGACATCGGCTTTTTGGGCGGATTCATCGTGGCCCAGTTCTGCGCCCTGCGCTTTCTGGACAAGCCGGGGGCGTTCACGGCCTGCTGCCTCGCCCTGAGCACCGCCTTTGCCTGCTCCGTGCGGTTGGGCGCTGGCGCGGTGCTGCTCCTGACCCTGGCCTGGTTCCTGCTGCAGCGCGGCTCCCTGACCTGGCCCCGGCG
>CAZNSV010000595.1:0-1995 GCA_964575775.1 uncultured Desulfovibrionaceae bacterium | reverse complement strand
TCCCCGGGCGCGGGCAGGAAGAAGCGCCCGGTCATGCGCAGGTGCACGGCGAGCAGCAGCGGACCGTGCTCCGGGGCCGCCAGTTCCGCCAGCAGCAGCTTGCCCCGGCGCCCCACCCCGGTGAAGGTCGCGCCCAGCACGCGCTGACGGAAGGTGTCCACGCCTTGCGGCAGACAGTGGGGGCCAGGGACCTCCAAGGCCGTGACCCGGGCGCCGGTCAGGGGCTCGCGCAGCCCCCGGGCGATGGTCTCCACTTCGGGCAGTTCGGGCACAAAGGCCTCCGGGCGACTCAGCTGCCGTTGATGGCCAGGACGAGGTCGTCGGGCTGCTGCGAACCCACCAGGACCCGGCGCCCGTCGCGCAGCTGCAGCATCACGCCGCGATTGCCGCGCATGGTCAGGCCCAGGCTCTTGTCGCGCCCCCTGCGGATACCCCAGCCGAGATAGGACTTGAAGGGGAGGTAGGTCACGGCCTCGGCTTTCTCGATGTCCTGGAGCGGAAACGTCCAGGACACCAGGCGCAGCAGCCCGAAGGACACGCGCAGCACGCGGTGCTGCAGTTCGATGGTGTGGGGGATGAAGAGCAGCAGCAGGAGCAGGGCCACGCCGCTGGGCAGCAGACCGGGCCAGGCCGGTTCGCCCGAGAGCACGGCCAGGATGGGCAGCAGGCCCACCACCACCAGCAGCAGGCGCACCCAGAGGTAGGGCGGCTGGACCTCCCTGTAGACGAGCTGAGCCATGTAATTCTCCGTCAAGGGGCTACAGGAAACGGCGCCCTCTTCCATCATGTCGCCCATGGCACGCTCACTGGGCGGCACCCGGGGCATCCGCGTCGGCAGGGGCCGGACGCGGCGGCAGGGGCAGGGTCAGGGCCAGACGGTAGCCGTTGCGCAGGATGACCAGGGGCAGCGACTGCTGCCGTTTGAGGGCCTGGATTCCAGCCAGGTGCAGCCCGGACATGGACTCCAGGGCCCGGCCTCCAGCCTCCAGGATCAGGTCGCCGGGGCGCAGTCCGGCCTGGGCCGCCGGGGCCGTGGCGCGCACGGCCTGGACCAGGATGCCGGGTTCGGGGCCCGGCTGCCAGGCCAGGGTCAGGCCCTGGGGCGTGGTCACGGACTCCAGACAATGGAAGAACAGGTCGGCGGCGCCGCTTTTGGGCGGCTGCCCCCCGCGCCAGGGCATGACCAGCAGGACGCGCGCCCCGGGGTCGAAACGGGCGATGCGGTGGGCGATGCCCCAGCCGTGCTCCACGTGGGCGGAACCGGCCAGGATTACCAGCCCGCGGCCGGTGTCGCGCCGCAACTCCACGGCCCGGGCCGCCATGGCGCTGTCCCAGACCGACTGCACCAGGAAGAAACGCTGCAGACGTTCATCCGCGATCTTGGCCGTGTCGGCCTTGCGGGCGCTTCTTCGACCACGGGGGCGGTTGGGGTCGGCGGCCGCGCCGCGCATGAACTCCTGGTGCATGCCAAAGGCCTGGCGCAGGAACTTCTCCTGCTCCGGCAAGGGCGGGACGATCTCCTCGGGCAGCTGGGCCAGCTGGGCCGCAGTGAGGGATTCGCGCCCCCCCTGACGCAGGGCCTGCAACACCTCGGGGGGCACGTTGATGCCGTAAAGCGGCAGCCCGGCCGCAAGGGCGGCCCGCAGGGCCGGGGCGTACAGCTCGAAGGAGTAGCCCCACTCCTGCTCCCAGTCCAGTTCCCGGGCCAGGCGGGGCAGGTCGGCGGCATAGGCGGCGGGCGCGGCGTTCACCGCGTCCAGTCGGGCCTGGCGGTCCGTGGCCAGCATCTCCAGCCCCACGGCCCAGGCAGTGCGGTCCTGGGCGGCCAGGAGCTCCAGCAGCCGGGCCTGGACCTGGTGGTCGCAGGCCACGGTGTGCCCCTCGCCGAGCAGAACGTAGTCCGCCTCCCGGGCCAGGGCGGGGAAGTCCGCATCTGCCAGGGGCTGCGGTTGCCCGTCGTTGAACTGCAGCAGGGCGCCGGCCGTGAAGCTGTCG
>CAZNSV010000594.1:0-1998 GCA_964575775.1 uncultured Desulfovibrionaceae bacterium | reverse complement strand
GCCCCTTCAAGTGCGTGTACTGCAAGATCGGCGCGCAGCGCACGGCCAGCCATTCCGGCCAACGCGTGCTTGCCGAATTCAGGGCCGTTCATGCCTTGGGAATCCGGGAGATCGAGATTTACGACGACACCTTTACCTGGTCGTTGGAGCGAGTGCACGAAATCTGCGCAGGCCTGAGCGCCGAGAAGTTGGAGTTGGACTGGGCCATCCGTGACAGGGTGGGGCGGGTCGACGCCGCGACTTTCAATCTCCTGCGGCAGGCGGGATGCTCACGGATTCACTTCGGCATCGAGAGCGGCAGCGATACCATCCTGCGGCGTATCCGCAAGGGCATAACCGTGCGCCAAGCCGAGGAAAGCGTTGCCCTGGCCAAGAACGCGGGCCTGACTGTCCTGACCTTCTTCATGCTGGGGCTGCCGGACGAGAGTCTGGAGGATCTGCAGCAGACCCTGGCCTTGTCGCTGCGTTTGCCAGCGGACTATTGTCAGTATTCCATTACCATGCCCTATCCCGGCACCGAATTGTATCACGAGATGCTGCGCAGGGGCGTGCTCACGGCGGACCATTGGAGGGACTTCGCCCGCACTCCCGTGGCCAACTATGTCTTTCCCTTCGCCAGCCTGGGGCTGGTACCTGTCGAGAAGCTGCTGCGACTGCAGCGCTCCGCGGTGTTGCGTTATTATTTCCGCCCCGCCAGATTGCTGCGGGAGCTTGCCGGGCTGCGCTCAGCCACGGAGTTGCGGCGCAAGGCAGCCATGGGGCTGGCCTTGCTGCGGTCGAGTCTGGGTTTGCAGCGGCGAGGGGCCTAGCGATGTGCGGCATTGTGGGCATGGTGGCCGCCCAGGTGGATCCCCAGCGGCGAGCGCTGCTTCCTGCCATGCTCGACGCCATTCGGCACCGGGGGCCGGATGACCAGGGCTATTACTGCGACGATCGATTCGCCCTGGGCCACTGCCGTCTCGCCATCATCGACCTTGCAGGGGCGCGGCAGCCCATGGTCAGCCCCACCAGGGATCACGTCATCGGCTACAACGGCGAAATCTACAACTATCCTGAGCTGCGGCGCACTCTGGAGAGCAAGGGGCGCGTCTTTCGGACCAATTCCGATACGGAAGTCCTGCTGCAGTGGCTTGCGGAATACGGCGAGGACGGACTGGATGCCCTCAACGGCATGTTCGCGTTTGCCTGGTGGCGACCAGACCGGGGGCGTCTGGTTCTGGCCCGGGATCGCTTGTGCATCAAACCCCTCTACGTGCTGCGCCAGGAGGACACCCTCTACTTTTCCTCGGAAATCAAGGCCCTGATTCCGGTCATGCGCCAACCGGCCGTGGATCCGAGAACGGTGTTCGAGTACCTCACCCTGCAGAACATCGTTTCTGAGCGGACGTTTTTTTCAGGCGTGGAGCGTCTCATGCCGGGGGAGCTGCTGGCCTGGGAAAACGGCTCACTGCAGCGGCGTCAGTATTGGAGAATCACGTATTGCCCGCAGCCCATGCCCTTGTCGCAGGCGGCTGAGCGCTATGGGGAGGCTCTGGACAACGCTGTGCGGCGTCATGTCCTGTCCGACGTGCCGTTGGGCGCCTATCTTTCGGGGGGCTTCGATTCCGCCTCCGTGGTGAGTGCGGTGGCACGGCTGCTGCCTTCACCGCCGGTATTCACCGGCTACTTCGCGGACCGGCCCTACTACGATGAGCGTCCCGGCGCTCGTGCCGTGGCCGAGGCTGTTGGCTCGCCCCTGCATGAAGTCCCCATCACCCCGGATGCCTTCTTGCGGTCCGTAGAGCAGGTGGTCTACTCGCTGGACGAACCGACCCTCGGAACTGGAGCCCTGCCCCAGTACGTGGTGGCCCAGGCGCTCTCCTCGCACGTCAAGGTAGTGCTCACGGGACACGGCGGCGACGAACTCTTTGCGGGGTATCAGGTCTTCAAGGTGGCGTTGCTCAAGGAGCAGTTGCGCAAAGGCTGGAGCGCCGGGCTGCGAACCCTGGCCGCCGTCCG
>CAZNSV010000593.1:0-2003 GCA_964575775.1 uncultured Desulfovibrionaceae bacterium | reverse complement strand
CCCGCCGTGCTCGAGCAGGCGCGGGAGCAACTGCCCCACCCAGAAGAGGGCGTGGTCGGGTTCGGTCACCAACCGCTCCAGAGCGGGTGGCAGAATGTCCGTCACCAGGGCCTCCTGGAGCAGGGGGTGGATGTCCAGCAGGGTCTGCGGCAGTTGCAGGCGGCCGTGGAGGACCTTGCAGAGTACCCGAGCCTCGGGGGGGAGAACCTGGACGTGCTCCTGCAGGGTTTGCAGGTTCTGCAGCGAGACGGGCTCCAGGGGGCGCTCCTGCCAGCTCCAGGCCGCGAGTTGGGCGGCCAACTGCAGATAGCCGGGATCCTGGGGGAGCAGGTTCAGGCTGTGGCGCAGCAGCTGCTCCTGATTCCACTGGGCCTGGACGCCGTAGGGCAGGGTGGGCAACTCGCGCAGCGCGCGGCGGAGGAAAGGGACATCCAAGGGGCGATGGGGGAGTTGCATGGCATCCTCGAAATGGAAGTGCGGGAGCAGGGGCGGGATTCGTGGCGGAGAAATGCGAATTACAAGCCCCGTGCAGCTTGCCAGGGGCGAAAAAATGGTGCATGTTCTCCGTCTGCCTTCGCCGCTCTGCGAAGGTTTCGGTATTCTGTCACGTTTACCGGCAGCACTATTACCGGAAGCAAGGAAAAAGTCGACAGCGTTTCACCTCCTGTGTCGCAGGGGGCGGGGCGGGACCTTGCGAGGGAAGCAGGCCCCCGCTGCGCGGTTTGGCCGGGGTGTTCAGGGCAGATTGTCGGTAAAGGGCGGAATCACGGACGGTTGCCCGATCATGGCGCGGTTCCGGTGGGACCCGTCTGGGATTTTTTTTGTGAAAGCGCTTGACAAGGCTCAATGGCTTGAATAACAAGCTTCGTCTTTGCAACATGGTACTTTTATCAGGAACAGCGGAGGACGCGCATGCCGACTATTAATCAGCTCGTGCGGAAGCAACGGGCCGAAGTGGCGAAACGGAAGAAAACCCCAGCCTTGCATGCCTGCCCGCAGCGTCGGGGGGTGTGTACGCGCGTATACACCACCACGCCCAAGAAGCCGAACTCGGCCTTGCGTAAGGTCGCGCGTGTGCGCCTGACCAATGGAATCGAAGTCACGGCCTACATCCCCGGTGAAGGACACAACCTGCAGGAACACTCCGTGGTGCTGATCCGCGGCGGCCGTGTCAAGGACCTTCCCGGCGTGCGGTATCATATTGTGCGCGGTACACTGGACACCTCCGGGGTCCAGGACAGACGTCAAAGCCGTTCCAAATACGGCGCCAAGCGTCCGAAATAGCCTGCATCAGGGAGTATTGTTATGCCCCGCAAAGGACCCGTCCCCAAGCGCGAAATCATCGCCGATCCCATTTACAACAGCCGCCTCGTGGCCAAGTTCGTCAATCGCCTGATGGTGAGCGGCAAGAAGAGCACGGCCGAGCGGATTCTCTACGAATCCTTGCGGGTGCTGGGGGAGAAGGCCAACGAAGAGCCCTTGCGCGCCTTCGAGAAGGCCGTGGACAACGTGAAGCCGCATATGGAAGTCAAGGCCCGCCGCGTTGGCGGTGCCACGTATCAGGTGCCCATGGAAGTCCGGATGGAGCGGCAGCTGTCGCTGGCCATCCGCTGGCTGATCAACTACTCCCGTGCGCGGGGTGAGAAGGGCATGGTCGGCCGCCTCTCCGGTGAGCTGCTTGACGCTTTCAACAATCGCGGGGGTGCCGTGAAAAAGAAAGAAGACACCCACCGCATGGCGGAGGCCAACAAGGCTTTCGCCCATTACCGCTGGTAGGAGAGGTATCGTGTCGCGAGTCGTTCCCATTCCCATGCAGCGCAATATCGGCATCATGGCCCATATCGACGCCGGCAAGACCACCACCACCGAACGTATCCTGTTCTACACCGGCGTTTCGCACAAGATCGGCGAAGTCCATGAAGGCGCCGCCACCATGGACTGGATGGAACAGGAGCAGGAGCGCGGCATCACCATCACTTCGGCCGCGACCACGGCGTTCTGGA
>CAZNSV010000592.1:0-2023 GCA_964575775.1 uncultured Desulfovibrionaceae bacterium | reverse complement strand
TTGAAATGAATCCCATGTTTCGGGAGGCCTACCTGCACCGGGCCGAGGCCTACAACAAGAAAGGCCTGCCCGCTGAGGCCTCGCGCGACTTCAACAAGGCCAGGGAACTGAAGTAGTACCTCTGGCTTCCAAGTGCTACAGGAGGGGTGGTCATGCGACGTCTGACAGTGCTTGTGCTGGCCGGGATGCTGTTCTGCAGCGCCGGTTTCGGTTGTTCCTGGGCCGGACGCACCACGGGCAAGGTGGTGAACAAGGTCGAGCAAGGCTCCGAAAGTTTTGAAAAAAGTTACGAGAAAGAACGCAAGAAGGCCCAGTAAGGCCTGCAGACCGGCGGGGTTGCCGGCCTGATGCGCCCCCGCCGAATGCTGTACCGCAAACCAGCCACGCCCCTCCGCTCAACCGTCCGCCTGCTGCAACAGAATCGTAACTTTCTGGACAACCTCATATTCCCCTCCGCTCCAGCGGTGTTCATCCCGTGGACAGGCTGGCGGCACTCGGGACAGATTCTGCATGCCCCCGCTGCATGACGATACAGAACCATGCACGACTATGCCCCTCGTGTTGCACGGGAAACCAGGGGTTCCGCAGGCCCGATGCAGCCCGTCATATGGGTGCTTCTCTGCCTTGACTTTTTTTTCGCGGTGGATAACAGTATTACGTCTCTCCAACGAGTAAAACAAGGTGTGGAGGAATCAGCATGGAGTCTTACCTCAAGGAGGCCTTGGAGATCGTCAAGGCCCAGGCCAGTGTCCGCGTCATGACCGACGAGGAAATCACCGACATGGTTTCCAGGCTCGCCGCCGGCATCAAGGACATCAGCGAAGGTGCAAACCCTGTACGCAGCAGTGTGCAGGATCCGACCATGGACCCCAAGAAGGCCATCAAGGAAAAGACCATCACCTGCCTGGAGTCCGGAAAGCAGTTCAAGGTCCTCACCAAGAAGCACTTGGCCAAGTTCGGTCTCACCCCTGACGAATACAGGGAAAAGTGGGGCTACAAGAAGGGCACTCCCCTGGTCTGCAAGGCACTGCAGCGGGAGCGCCGGAAGAAGATGAAGGAAATGCGCCTCTGGGAGAAACGGAAAGTCAAAGAGTAACAACCGAAACCTCGTTGTTCGGTGGAGAGGGGGGACATTATGACTCCACATGGCAGCAAGTAAAAAAGCCCTTGGCCAGAACGACCAAGGGCTTTCGTGTTTTTCGGCTCGCGCGTCTTCAGCTCACCGTACTCAACTCACCGTACTTAGCTCGCCGCGCTCAGCTCCAGGATGGGCGCCACGATCTTGGCCATGGCCTCAGCCGTGGGGCTGTCCTTGTGCACGCGCATGAAGGCATAGCCTTCGTCTCCGGCCCGCACCAGTTCGGGGTCCAGCGGAATCCGACCCAGAAACGGCACACCCGTCTCCTTGGCCAGCTCCTCGCCACCGCCTCCGGCAAAAATATGCTCCACCTTGCCACAATGGGGGCAGGCATAGCCGCTCATGTTCTCCACCAGGCCCAGCACGGGCGCGCCCACCTCGCGGCAGAAGCTCACCGAGCGCCGCACGTCGTCAATGGCCACACCCTGCGGCGTGGTCACGATCACGGCCTTGGCGCCGGGTCCGAGGGTCTGCAGCGCGGACAGGGGCTCGTCGCCAGTCCCCGGGGGGCAGTCCACCACCAGATAGTCCAGATCGCCCCACGCCACGTCGCGCACGAACTGGTTGATCAGCCCGATCTTCACCGGACCGCGCCAGATGACGGCCTGCTCGGCCGAGGGCAACAGGAAGCCCAGGGACATGACCCAGAGATTGGGCGTGTAGGGCCAGGGAATCGGCTCCATGTAGTCGTCGCCCATCTGCGGCTGCACGCCCTGCAGGCCCAGCAGCCGGGGCACGCTGGGGCCGTGCACGTCCACGTCCAGGAGCCCCGTCTTCTTCCCGGCCAGGGCCAGGCTCACGGCCAGGTTCACGGCCACCGTGCTCTTGCCCACCCCGCCCTTGCCGGACAGCACCACGATCTTGTGCTTGATGCGTCCCAGGGTC